>JAPUIN010000099.1 GCA_027297005.1 Acidobacteriota bacterium | reverse complement strand
CCCCGAAGAAGCTGGGTGGGAAGGCGCACTGATGCGGCTGCTCAAGTCGGTCCGCAACCAACTCGGCAACTACCAGCTGAAATCGGGGATTTATCACTACTCCCGCGGCGAGTCGAAACAGGCGATCGAGTACCTGAACCGGGCGCTTCGCGGCAGTGACTCGTCCGAAGCCGACCGGCGGATGGCGCTCTACTATCTCACCGAGACGCACATCGCCGCCGCCGAGGTGTTCGAGACCACGCAGGATCTGGACCGGGCGGTCCAGGAATACCGGCAGGCCCTCAAGCTTACACCCGGTTACGCCGACATCCATTCCCGGATGGGGGCGCTGTACACCCGGTTCGATCTGATCCCGGAGTCAATCGAAGCATACCGTCACGCCGTCGAGCTGAACCCCCGCTATCTGGAGGCCCGGGTGCAGCTCGCATTCCAGTTCCTCAAGGCCGGGCGCAAGGACGAGGCACTCGGCGAGTTCAAGAAAGCACGCGACCTGGCGCGCAAGGCGATCGACGCTCCCTACGCGAAGGGGATCAAGGCGTTCGAGCGGGACGATCTGGAGGAGGGACCGGAGTGGATGCGCGAGGCACTACAAAGGCGCCCGGAGAGCTTCGCCTTCCACTATCGCCGTGGCCTCAAGGCGCTGCGCGAGGGCGGACACGAGAGCGCCATCGAGCACCTTGGTGAAGCCGCCGGCTTCAACCCGGGATTCGCCGACGTCCACAACTACCTGGGCGTGGCGTGTGGGGAGGTGGAGCAATGGACCGAAGCGATCGCATCATTCCGTCGCGCGCTCGACCTCAACGAGGAATATCATGTGGCGAGGCTCAATCTGGCGTATGCTCTCGCTCACGCTGGCCAGACCTCACCGGCGATCGAGGAACTTCGCGCCGTACTGTCGCGCGAGCCGCAGAATCACGCCGCGCTCCTGAAGCTCAAGGAGCTTTCAAGCCCGCAGCGGGAGACAGCACGGATGGAGGGTGAGACGCGTGGCTGAAGCCCGGGCCGGAAAAATGTCCTACAGGAGCGCCGGCCTGAGTGACGTCGGCCGCAAGCGGGCCTCCAACGAGGACTCCTTCTCCATCGATCCCCGCAACAATCTCTATGTCGTAGCGGACGGAATGGGCGGGCACGCTGCGGGCGAGGTCGCCTCCCGGCTTGCCGTCGAGTCGATCGAGCGGCACATCTCCGGGAGCGATCCTCGCAATGATCCGACCTTCCCCGCCAGCATGCGCTCCCTCACCCACCAGGAGGAGGCCCTGCCGATTCCGGCCCGCCGGGTCCTGACGGCGATTCGGTTGGCCAATCAGGAGATCATGCGTTCTGTCCGCAAAGACCAGAGCATGCGCGGGATGGGGACGACCGTCGTCATCGCCCTGATTCAGGATGACCGCGCCCACATCGGATCGGTTGGCGACAGTCGAGTCTACCTGCTGCGTGGGAAGGTGATGCGCCAGCTCACCTCCGATCACACCTTCGTGAACGAGCAGATGAGGGCCGGTGCGATCAGTGCGGAGGAGGCGCGCCGGCATCCCGCCCGCAATGTTCTCACCCGGGCTGTCGGCAGCCAGGAGGAGGTCGAGGTCGACCTCATCGAGCAGGAGCTCCAGAATGGCGACATCCTGCTGCTCTGCTCAGACGGGCTCACATCGATGGCCGAGGATGACGAGATCCAGAACGCGCTGCAGCATGTCACCTCTGACATTGATACCGGGTGCAAGGATCTCATCGATCTGGCCAACTCCCGCGGCGGCGACGACAACGTTACTGTCGTGCTCGTGCGCGCGGCCCCCCCGGGGAGCTGAGCGTCGCCGACTCGATGCGGCAGGCGCGCGCGACGCCGTCCCTGTAAAGGTGCCAGAGTTCGAGCGTCCGCTTCATGGTCTTCACGATGCGCTCGCGTGCCTTGGGGCTTCTGGCGTACTCCAGGACCATCTTCCACGCCATCGTCCGGTGCCCGCTCTCGACCATGTGGTGGGCGCGCTTGAGGTCGAGGGATCTCGGATCGGCACCATAGTGCCGGACGAGTGAGTTGCGACCGAGCTCGGCCTCGATGTCGACCGGATCCTCCATCTCGCGAGCCGTGATCCGTCGCCGGTCCTCGACGCTCCCCTCGATGAAGATGGTCACCACCGCGGCCCCCTCGATCCAGGGCCGGCGCGTGGTGACCATGTCGATCCAGGCCCTGTAGGCCGACGCCTCCGGCTCCAGCTCGATCCCTTCAAAGCGTGCACGGGGGAAGCCGAGCCCCTCCATCATGACCAAGAATAGCTCGGAATGCGGTACTCCCATGCTCAGCTTCCCGGTCTCCTCCTCGTACAGATTCTCGGCGAGATCCTGCCGCACCTCGGGATGCGGGCAGCGCGCGTGCACACGACTGAGGAGAATCGGGAAGTCTCGCACGTACACCTCGAACTCCTGCTGAAAGTGAAGCAGGAGCTGGGCCCGTGTGGCACGCCCTTCATTGATATGGGACCACGCCCAGTGGTCCTTGCGGTCCATCACCTGGAGCAGGACTTCCTGGATCTCTGAAGCGGCCTGCGGCATGAAGAAACCCTCACGGGGTTGAGAATCCGTCGCAGGAATGATGAGTTCCGGCCGGATCGAAATCAAGGCGATCGGCAGCCTGCAGTCGATCCGGGTCCGACGCCCCGGAGCCCCGTCGGCCCGGACAGACTCCTAGCTTTGAATCAGGTCCCTGGCCCTCTCGGTGGCCCGCACCACAGTCTTGATGAGGGTGACGCGCAGTCCGCCCTCCTCCAGTTCCAGCAGGCCGTCGATGGTACATCCGGCCGGTGTCGTGACGACGTCCTTCAGCTTGGCCGGGTGCTCGCCCGACTCGAGCACCATCGAGGCGGCGCCCAGGACCATCTGCGCAGCCAGTTCGGTGGCCACGTCGCGTGGCAGGCCGACCTTCACGCCCCCTTCCGCCAGCGACTCGATGACGACGTACAGGTAGGCGGGGCCGGAAGCGGAGAGACCGGTCACGGCATCCATGTGCTTCTCGTCCAGGATCAGGCAGCGCCCGAGCGGGGAGAAGATCCGCCGGGCGACCTCGAGGTGGGAATCGGCGGCATGCCGGCCGCGGGCCACGGCGGTCATCCCCTTGCGGATCAGGCACGGTGTGTTCGGCATCGCGCGCACGACCGGCACCCCCGGGGGGAGTCTTTTTTCGATATACGCCGACGGTACTGAGGCCGCAACCGACAGCACCAGCTGGTTCTTTGTCACCCGCTTGCGGATGTCGGCCAGGACGGTCCCCATCGCCTGCGGCTTCACTGCCAGGATCACCACCGAGGCCCCACGAACGGCCTGATCATTGCGAAGCGTTGTGGCGATCCGGTAGGTGCGCGCCAGGTATTCGAGTCGTTCCCGATGGGCGGCCGTCGCCACGATCCGGCGGCGGTCGACGTGTCCCCCATCCAGCAGGCCGCCGATCAGGCTCGCACCGAGCTTGCCGGCGCCGATCACCGCGATCCGTTCCATCCCGCCCCGCTTTGCCATGGCCACGCTCCCCGTGAGAATGCCGGATTGTACTCCAGCGCGGCCGGGGGATTCCCCTGAGGTGTCCCTCAGGCTCGGCACCTCACGACACCCGCGGGGTCCGGGGACCTCACCCCGCTCCTCGCTCCACCCATGCCGGCCGGAGCCGACAGGGTCCCCGCCTTGCCGGAAGCGTCGATCTTCTGTATATTGTCCATATGTTGAAATCTCGACGATTTGCGACGGTGATGGGGCTGGGCGTCCTCGTGGCGTTGAGCAGCGTGGCGCCATTCTGCATGCCGGCGCAGGCCGCCGTGGCCATGCCCTGTTGCACGGCCGAGGGGGAACCCTGCTCCACCTCCGTGTCGCGTGCGGGCTGCTGTTCCCAACAGCAGGGCGCGTTGATGCCCGGACCGATCATCACATCGGCCAGGACCGCAAGACCTTTTGATCAGGCCTCTCCGTCCGCCGTGGCGGCGCTCCCGTCCGACTCCGATCCTTCCAGATTGACTGCGGGGGCCGCTCGCTCCATCCTCGCAATCTGTTCCACCCCGGAACCACCGGGTAATCCGATTCCTCTCTTCCTTACTGGCTCCGGCTTCCTGAACTAATCCCCTCCCAGCAGAGCGATCTTCCCTTTTCTTTCTGATTAAACCCGTCCGTTCTGCGTGTTTCCGGCGACAGAGCGGACCCTCCCGGATCGGCGATTCGATCCATGGATCCTGGGTCATAAAAAAATGAATCAAATCAATCAGCGTCCTGCGCGTGTGTCGCTTGTCCTTCTTGCACCCCGAGACGATCGAGCATCACCCGCGCGTCCCCTCGCTGAAAACCATCGAGATGATCTGAGGTGCGTGGCGCTGCGCTCACAGCCCAACTGGCGAATTCCGGGCCGATTCGCCGCGGAGGCCGAATCAATGGTCAGAACAATCTCTCTCGTAGTCCTGTGCATCATGGCGCCCGCGCTCGCGAGCGCAGACGCGACTGCAGCCGATGCGAACGGATCGTCTCGCACAGCCTCGATCCCTGCGGTTCAATCCAGCCGCCAAGACACATTTGATCTTCTCCCGCCCCTGAAGCCCGGAGAGGACTTCCACGTCAGTGACCTCGAACTGGCCCGTTTTCTGGAGATCGTGCTGCGGGAGAACCCGGATATCCTCTCGGTCCGTCACGTCTGGATGTCGAGTCGCGAGCGCCCCGCGCAGGTCCGATCGCTTCCCGATCCCAGCCTTGGTGTGCGGTATTTCGCGGAAAGTATCGAAACCCGGATCGGGCCGCAGCGCTACAGTCTGGAGCTGACCCAGGGTCTGCCCTGGCTCTCGAAGCTGTCCACAGAAGGCCGCCGCGCCGAGCGGCTCACGGATAGCATCAGAGAGATGGTGCGCCAGATCGAACGCGATCACATCCGCGATTTCAAGCGCTCGTACTACGATCTCATCTACTTCGGAGAGGCGCTCCGGATCAACGCCGAGGAGCGGGAGCTTCTTCATCGCTTCGAGCAGATCGCGTTAACCCGGTATGCGACGGGCGTGGGAATCCAGCAGAACGCGATCAAGGTGCAAACCGAAATCACGCTGCTCCTCGACCAGATGACGACCCTCACCGAGCGTCGGGACATCCTGTCGGGCCGTCTGGCGCAACTCCTGGGGCGGCCAGAAGCGCCTTTGCAATTGCCGCGCATCGTACTACGCGAACCGGAGATACGTCACGACGGGGAGGATCTTGAAGCCCGGGCGATCCAGGCACGGCCGGACCTTGGAGCACTTCGTGCGAAGATCTGGGCGGACGAACTTCTCGTCAAGCGTCGTCGGCTGGATTATCGACCCGATTTCTCCTTCGGGATCGCCTTCACCAATGTCGGCCGCAGAGAGGATCCCGCGGGCGCGCTTTCCCCTCCTCCCCATAACGGTGATGATGCGCTGGCTTTTGTCGCCCGCATCACCATTCCCCTGCACACCTCCAGGCTTTCAGCAGGCGTCCAGGAAGCCCGCGAGATCCTCAACGCGGATGTCCGTCTTCTGGAGGACAAGGAGGATCGTGTCCGGTTCGATGTTCAGGAAGCCAGCCTGCACCTGAAATCATTCCTGGAGCGGACGGCCCTGTACAGGGATAACCTGATCCCGCAGGCGGAGCAGTCTCTCTTTTCCAGCGAGGCTGCCTATCAGACGAACCAGCTCGACTTCCTCGATCTGCTCGACGCGGAACGGGTCTGGTTCCGGGTCCGCTTGACTTATCAACGTCTCCTGAGTGATGTGTGGATCGCTGCGGCGGACCTGGAAAGGGCCACCGGGAAACCATTCCCGTCATCCTCCTTTGAAGATGTGGAGCCATCCCGATGATCGAAAACGACGAGAGATCCTCTGACCCACGGGAGCAGACGGACGCTTCGGCTGACCGGCCGGTCAATCCTATGGCGCTGCCTCCTCCGACCCGAGGCATGCGGAGGTTTGCGGTGGCCCTCTTCGGTCTTCTGGGCGTGATCCTGATCGCGTTCGTGTTTCTGAACCCGTTCTCCATCCCGTTCCTGCCGGGATCGGGCCGCAGGGGTGGGGCGGCCGGGACGGCCGCCGGAACCGTACTTTTCACTCAACAGCCAAAC
>JAPUIN010000098.1 GCA_027297005.1 Acidobacteriota bacterium | reverse complement strand
CATGTTCACCGAGGCGACGATCAGGAACGCGATCAAGATGCCCATGATCGCTTCCCCGGCGACCAGACCCGAGGAGAACAGCAGGCCGCGGTGGATCACCGATTGCCGTTCCTCGTCCGAGTCGCCTCGCGCCCGCGACCTGCGATCGACCCAGCGGTAGACCAGGCCGCCGATCATGATCGGGAACGTCACGGTCCAGGGCAGGTACATTCCGACCGCCAGCGGCATCGCGTGCAGCCGGAACTTCGTCCTGCGCGGCTCCAGGAACAGGCGGTCGATGGCGATCGCGGCCACGCCGATGATCGCACCGTAGCCCACGAGGTTCCACGGGATCTTCTCGCCCTCACCGAAGATGCCGCCGACCAGTTTTTCGAACATCACCGCCTGCGGCGCGGGCAGCGAGCCGGGCCGTGTCGCATCGCCGATGCCGTAGGCGTTGTTCAGCAGAACCAGCACCGGCGCGATGATGAACGCCGGCACCATCGAGCCGATGATCTCGCCCGTCTGCAGCTTGCGCGGCGTGGCGCCGAGGATGTGGCCGATCTTCAGATCCTGGCAGATGTCGCCGGCCGTGCACGCGGCGCAGCAGACCACACCGGCCACGCCCAGTGTGGCCAGCATTCCGGCCGTGCCGGTGTAACCCAGCAACAACAGCAGGCCCGCGGTGAGCAGCACGGTGCAGATCGTCATTCCCGAAACCGGACTGTTGGACGAGCCGACGAGGCCCACGATGTAGGCCGCCACGGCGACGAAGAAAAACGCCAGGACGAACATCGCAACCGTGGTGATCGCGGTGACCTGGACGCTCTGGGTCATCACGTAATAGACCACGCTACTGAGCACGAGGGACAGGGCCAGGAGGCCGAACAGCGCGCGTCCCGAGATGCTCTGTTCCGTGCGCGGCAGGTTGGCCGTGTCGTCCTGCCCGCGGAGGCCCTGTACGGCGGTCTTGATCGCGGAGCCCATGCTGCCGGCGATCTTGATGATCGAGTAGATGCCCGCCACGACCATCGCGCCGATGCCGAGGAATCGGATCTGCTCGTCCCAGATCGTCATCAGGACGTCCTTCGTGGCCACGGTCGAGAAGTCGGCGCCCCAGGCCAGGACCGGGATCGCGCCGACGAACGAGATCGCGCCGCCGAGGAAGATCAACAGCGAGATCTCGTAGCCCACGATGAATCCGACCGCCATCAGCATCGGCGAGATGTCGGTGCCGGCGTAGAAGCCGGTCTTGCCCACACGCACACCGAACGAGACCGAGTCGCGGAAAACGCCGACGACGGCGATCAGAGCCTTGAACAGGCCGCCGATCGCCAGGGCCACGAAGATCCCGAGCATCTCGGAGCCGGCCTTGTCACCCGCTTTCAACACCTCTGCGCAGGCCACGCCTTCGGGGAACTTCAACTCTTTCTGGTCGATGATCATCGGTTTGCGCAGCGGGATCATCATCACGACGCCCATCAAACCGCCGGCCATCGCGATCAGCGTGGTCTCCCAGTAGTTGAAGTCGGTCCAGATGCCGAGCAACACGATCGCCGGAACCGTGAAGATGATCCCCGCGGCCAGGCTCTCGCCGGAGCTGGCGATGGTGTGAACGATGTTGTTCTCCAGGATCGTTCCGCGCCGGAGCAGGCCACGCAGCACACCCATCGAGATCACCGAAGCCGGGATCGCGGCGCTGACCGTCATGCCGGCCTTGAGCCCGACGAAGATGTTGGCCGCGCACATCACCAGACTCAGCAGCAGGCCCAACGACACGGCCAGCAGCGTGAATTCGGGTATCGTCTGAGATGCCGGAATGTAGGGTTTGATCTCGTCTGCCATCGAACGTCCTCGCCGGGTCGTCCCGGGACCCGGAAATCATAACCGAAGCCGGACATACCGGGGAGTCTGATAAGGTGGAGGGGCTCCGTTCGGGTACGGAAGGGGGTTCGGACATGCCGGGTAGGGTCGAATGAGTGAGCCGCGCACGAGCCCGCCCGACTGGCAGAAACTCGGGTTCAAGTTCCGGGAAACGGACAAGTACTACCACTGCCATGGGGACCTCGGGCGGGACCCGATCTGGGAGAGCGGGGAGTATCGGCCCTTCGGCGAGGTCAGCCTCTCGCCGGCGGCAGCGTTCTTCAGCTATGGCCTGGGCGTTTTCGAGGGCCTCAAGGCCCGTCGCGCGCCCGACGGCCGGGTACTGCTGTTCCGCCACCGTGACAACGCCAGGCGCTTCCAGAAATCCGCGGAACGGCTGCTCATGGCCCCGTTTCCGGAGGACCAGTTCGCGGAGGCGGTGGAACAGGTCGCCCGCCGCAATCTGCAGTGGATCCCGCCGGCCGACAAGGGCACGTTCTACATCCGTCCGCTTCAGCACGGGATCGAGGCCCAGGTCGGGATCCGGCCGTCCTCCCGTTTCTGGGTGTTGATCTTCGGCTGTCCGGTTGCGAGCTATTTCGACTCCGATGCCGAGAACGGGAGCCCGAGCGGCGTGCGGCTCAAGGTTCTCGAGCAGGGGCGTTGCGCTCCGGGCGGAACCGGAGCGGCCAAGGTGATGGGCAACTACGCCGGCGGGATCGCGGTGGCCAGCCCATGGCAGCGCAAGGGCTACGACGACGTGCTGTACCTCGATGCCCGGCACGTTCGGTTCCTGACCGAAACGAGCGGCTCCAACGTCTTCGTGAAGCTGAAGAACGGTCGCCTGATCACCCCCCCGCTGGACGATCAGATCCTGGCCGGGCTCACACGGGACTCCGTGATCCGGATCGCGCGCGACAAACTCGGAGTAACAGTCGAGGAGCGCGACATTCCGATTAGCGAGGCTCTGGAGGACGGAGAAGAGATGTTTTGCACCGGCACCGCCTGGAGCGTGCAGCCGGTTCGGGAGATCAACTTCCGGGATCGGGCCCACCCGTTTCCGATCCGGGAGCTGCGCCAGGCGATCGCCGATGAGCTCGAGGGCATCCAGTTCGGAACGCGGGAAGATCCCTTCGGCTGGACCACCGCGATCGACTAGGATCTCATTCGACGTATCCCAGCGCTCTCAGGCGGTTCCGGTATTCCTCGTCCGGCTCGTTCTCCGTTGCGCCGGCCTGCGCACGCTCGATCAGCGGCTCGTAGGACTCGACGCGCATCCGACTCCCGGTCCGACGATCGAGGAGCATGTCGCGGATCACGTCGCCCTCGAGGTCGCGGGGCACCGGGACCCCGGCCAGATGCAGGATCGTCGGCGCAATGTCCAGCAGGCTCGCGGAGTCCACCTCGAACCCGGCGCGGATCGCGGGGCCTCGAGCGAGGAAGATCCCCTGTTCGCGATGCGTGCCCGAGATGTTGCCGTACTCCCAGAGGAACAGGTCGTACAGGGAGTAGGCGCGGCCGTCGACCGTCAGCTCGTAGTCGAAGGCGATTTCCCGGGTCAGACGCAAGATCAGGTCGGGCGCTTGCTGCCGGGACTCCTCGGGGGGTTGCTCGTTGATCCGGACGCGTGAGAAGACGCGGCTTCCGAGGTCGGTCCGTAGCGACGTTAGCCGCTCCCGGATTTCTCCTCGTGTCTGCTCCCAGCGGTACGCGTCGATGACGCCGTCGGGGTCGCGGCCGGCGACGTTGAGATAGACGCCGCGGTCGCGCTCTCCGAAGGTCGAGACGA
>JAPUIN010000097.1 GCA_027297005.1 Acidobacteriota bacterium | reverse complement strand
GGGGATAACAGGCTGATCTCCCCCAAGAGTTCATATCGACGGGGAGGTTTGGCACCTCGATGTCGGCTCATCGCATCCTGGGGCTGTAGGAGGTCCCAAGGGTTTGGCTGTTCGCCAATGAAAGCGGTACGTGAGCTGGGTTTAGACCGGCGTGAGCCAGGTCGGTCCCTATCTACTGTGGGTGTAAGATATCTGAGGGGATTTGATCTTAGTACGAGAGGATTGGATCGGACGAACCTCTGGTGTGTCTGTTGTCCTGTCAAGGGCATCGCAGAGTAGCTAAGTTCGGAAAGGATAAATGCTGAAAGCATCTAAGCGTGAAGCCCACCCCAAGACCAGATATCCCTTGAGGCACCTCGAAGACTACGAGGTTGATAGGCCGGAGGTGTAAGTGCAGTAATGCCCTCAGCCGACCGGTACTAATTTGCCGATAGGCTTGACCGTCATCTTTTCCGGGCAGTCCGGGCGCGGCCCCGTCGCGCGTTGCCCACGTGGGAGAACTGCCCACGCCGGAGAAGTGACGGAAGTGACCTCGGTGTTCGAGCAGCCAGGTTGGCCACGCGCAGACAGCACCTTTTGAAACACGGCGAGTAGTGACGACGACCCTGCCCCCTGCGGAGCGAGTGCCTGCGGAGCGCGGCGGCGACGATCGCTGCTCGACCTGCGAGTTTGCGGGTGCCTATAGTGGAGAGGCCACACCCGTTCCCATTCCGAACACGGTCGTTAAGCTCTTCACACCGATGGTATTGGCGGAAGCTGAGAGAGTAGGCAGCGCCCGCTTTTGAGAATCGTCCGCCGGGGATTTCGGTCCCCGGCGGTTTTTTTTGGCGGGGAACGCGGGGCTCGCGGGCCGCCGTGAGGCCTTTGCGATTGACTCCGGGCCCGTCGTAAGTAGAATCAGGAGCGTGAATTTCTGCAAAGCACCGCTGGTCGGGCTGTTGTTTCTCCTTCTGCCGTGGGCTCAGGCGGACGAGGCTCCCGGGCGCTCCGGGGTTTCCCCGGACGTCTCGGCCGGGCGCAGTGTCGCGTCACGGGTCGCTGAAATCGGCGCCGGAGGGGGGATGCGGAGCGGAGATTCGCCGGATACTTTCGGGGCCGGAGGTCTCGGGGACCTCCGGGACGGTCGCAACCGCGACGTTGACGGGACGGAGTCGGGCGACGCGGGTCGCTTGATTCTGTCCGGGCAAGTACTGAGCCGCATTTCTCACGAACGCGGGCTAACCCGCACTTCTCACCTCGTTACGCTGTCTGGTGAGAAGAGCGGGGTAACTGAGGGTGATCGAATTTCGCTTGAGAACAGTTCAGTCGAGGACGATTCGGTTGAGCAGAATTCCGGTGCGACTCACGGGGGACACCCCGAATCCGCCGCACCGGGCGCGCGGGACGCACGCGACTTCGGCGTAGAGAATCAGTGTCAGAGCAGGATGAGGGGCGGCGGTTGGCGCCGCCAGGGACGAGGACCGGTGGCGGTCGGACCCTGCGGGCGGGTGCCGTCGCGCGGCGAGTTTCCTGGGAGCGGGCCCCGAGGGAGCGCCGGGCTCCGTCGGAACCCGGAGCCCCCGGGGAATCAGGGCCGAACTCACCTGCTGATCGCGACAGCCGGGGCTGTGAAACTGCCGGCGGTCGGGCTTCGCGTCGCTGCGGACTCTGCCCGGTCGCTGACTCCGCGCGTTCTCCTGTGCTCCTCGAGCTGAACAGAACGCGTCCAACCACGACCAAGCTGAGAGGGACCAGGCGGCTGAGCCGGGTAGTGCCTCCTCGAACGGGTGGCAGATCCGGGGTCGCCGTCCCCCGAGCCGCTCGAGCGTTGCCGGGCCGGCCGGGAAACCTATGCAGCAGAGGGAAGCGAGAGATGCAGTGGGAACCCATCCAAATCATCGCCAGCGTGTTGTTCACAACGCTGTTCTGGGTAGTCGTCTTGATTCTCACTCGAATCCGACTCACCAAGGCGCGTCAGACCGCCGAGGACGTGGTCGCCGACGCCGAGAAGGAGGCGCGGAACCGGGCTGAACAGACCGAGAGGGAGTCCCGCGAGAGCGTCGAGCAGTATCGCGCCGAAGCGGAGAAGGATGTCCTCAAGCAGCGAAAGGAGCAGCAGAGCGCGGAGTCACGGCTGGCCAGGCGAGAAGACAATCTGGACCGAAAGTTCGACCTGCTGAATCAAAAGGAGAACCACCTCGAGAACAAGGAGAAGAGCCTGAACCAGCGGGGGAGTTTGATGGAGCAGCGGGAGCAGGAACTGGAGCAGGTGATCGAGGAGGAGAAGCAGAACCTCTTCCGGATCACCAAGCTCAGTCGGGACGAGGCGGAGAAGATGCTGCTCCAGAAGATGGAAAGGGACTTCGAGCACGAGGAGGAGACCCTCATCGCTCGCATGACCGAGCGGATCCGCGAGACGTCGGAGCGTCGCAGCCGCGAGATCCTCGCCACGTGCATTCAACGCATGGCGTCCTCCTACTGCCAGGAGATCACGACCAGCACCATCCAGATCCCCAACGACGAGATGAAGGGGCGGGTCATCGGCCGGGAGGGCCGCAACATCCGCGCCTTCGAGAAGGCCACGGGGGTCGACGTGATCGTCGACGATACCCCCGGTGTGATCATTGTCTCGTGTTTCGACAGCATCCGCCGGGAGATGGCCCGGCGGGCCATGGACCAGCTCATCGCCGACGGTCGTATTCACCCCGCTCGCATCGAGGAGATCGTCGAACAGACGAAACGGGAGATGAACGACCTGATCCAGAAGGAGGGCAAGCAGGCGGTCTACGATCTCGACATCCCGGGGATTCAACCGAAGATGATCACGCTTCTCGGCCGGCTCAAGTTCCGCTCGAGCTACGGGCAGAACGTGCTCCACCACGTGAAGGAGTGCGCCCACCTGGCCGGAATGGTCGCCGCCGAGATGGGACTCGACGTGTCGATGGCCAAGAGGGCGGCATTGCTCCACGACATCGGCAAGGCCGTGGATCACGAGATCGAGGGCGGTCACCCGGAGATCGGCGCCAACATCGCGCGGCGCTACGACGAGCCGGCGGAGGTGGTGAACGCGATCGCCTCCCACCATAACGACGTCCCCCAGGAGAGTATTTACGCGGTCATCACCCAGGCGGTGGACTCCATCTCGGGCTCGCGACCGGGGGCCCGCGGAGAGACCCTCGAACGCTATATCAAGCGCCTCGAGAAGCTGGAGGCGGTCGTTCTGGGGTTCCAGGGCGTCAAGGCGGCCAACGCCATCCAGGCCGGACGCGAGATCCGCGTGTTCGTCAACTCTCAGAAGATCAGCGACAACAAGGCCATCAAGCTCTGTCGAGACATCGCGAAAGACATCGAGGAGCAACTCACCTATCCGGGCGAGATCAAGGTGACCCTCCTGAGGGAGACTCGCGTCGTGGAATACGCAAGATAGAAGGGTCGCCGTGGAGATTCAGGTACTCCTGGTGGGTGACGTGGTCGGCAAACCTGGCCGTACGATTCTCAAGAATCTCCTTCCGCGGTACATCGAGGAAAACGAGATCGACTTCGTTATCGTCAATGGCGAGAACGCGGCCCAGGGAACGGGGATCACGGAGAACCTGTTCCGGGAAGTGGTGAACGCCGGCGCTGACGTGGTGACCACCGGTGACCACACGTGGCGCCGGCGGGAGATCCTGCCCGTCCTCGAACGGGACCCGCGCGCCCTGCGGCCGCTGAACTTTCCTCCCTCCGCGGTGGGCCGCGGGGCGGGACTCTTCGACACGCGCAAAGGGGTGCGGATCGGCGTCGTCACGGTACTGGGGCGCATCTTCATGGACCCCGTGGATTGCCCGTTTCGCAGTGCCGAGCGGGCGATCCGGGAGCTTCGCGTGCAGACGCCTCTCTGTTTTCTCGAGATCCACGCCGAGGCGACCAGCGAGAAGCAGGCGCTCGCCTGGCGGTTCGCGGGCGAGGTGTCCTGCGTCTTCGGCACTCACACCCACGTGCCGACGGCGGACGCCCGCATCCTGCCGGGCGGAACCGCTTACGTCACCGACCTCGGCATGACCGGTCCCTACGACTCGATCATCGGCAGAGACACCCAGAGCGTTCTTCACAAGTTTCAGACCAGCATGCATGCGCCGTTCCACGTGGCGAGCGGCGACGTGCGCCTGGCCGGTGCCAAGGTGCGTGTTGACGCCGAG
>JAPUIN010000096.1 GCA_027297005.1 Acidobacteriota bacterium | reverse complement strand
CGCACCTCGGTCGGGATGTCGTCCAGCAGCTCCTCGACGACCGGGGTCAGGTCCTCGCGCTCGAAGAGGTTCGACAGGTCCGGGTCGCGGCACTCACGGTTCAGGTGCATCAGCTCGGCGCGTTTCACCTCGAGCCCGGCGCCGTGCAGGACGTATGTCTGCACCGCGACGTCCGGCAGGTGCTGGGGCTTCATCTTCGTGGTCGATTTGACCTCGATCAGATTCCATCCGCCCCGCGTGCGCTCGAGGATGTCGACGACGGCCACCACCCCGTCGTGCTCGAACGCCGGTTCGTAGAGGACCGTCGCGCCGTCCCGCAGCGCCGCGTCCGTGGTCTGAAGGCGCCGCTGCCGCTCGGTGTGCGGCACGTCGATCAGCACACCCCCCGGCACGTAGGTCTGTGCCACTCGCCCGACCTCGTGCCCCTGATCGAAGATGAACTGCAGCGCCGCATCCGGCACCAGCTCGGGCGCATCCGGCTCGTGGATCTCCCACCACAGCTTCTTGTGGCACTGCAGCCCGGACGCGTACTTCGATTTGGAGAGGCGGGCCCCCCGTCGGGAGATCAACTCCCCTTCCTCCTGGTGAGATCGTTGAGCGCCATGGTTGCAATCCAGTCTGCCGATTCCGGCGGGTCAGAATGACCGGCGAGCCTGCTCCGGGCACCGATCGAGAACCCATTTTGTCACGATCGAGATGCGGTCAGAAGTGACATCCCCCCCCGCGCGTCACGGATTGACGATCCGGCGCATTCCCGGCTAACCTCACCTCTCGCAAAAACCATTCGTGAGGTCGGCCAATGAAAACCGACTATGACGCCATCATTGTCGGCGGGGGTCACAACGGGTTGATCTGCGCCGCCTATCTGGCCCGTGCGCACAAGAAGGTTCTGGTCCTCGAGCGCCGCTCTCTCGTCGGAGGTGCCTGCGTCACGGAGGAGATCTGGCCCGGCTATCACGTCTCCACCGCCGCCTACGTCATGAGCATGATGCAGCGAAAGGTTGTCGAGGAGCTCGAGCTCAGCAAGTACGGCTGGAAAGTCCTGCCGGCCGAGTGCCTGTTCGTTCCGTTCCCGGACGGTACCTATTTCGCGCTCTGGGAGGACCAGAAGAAGACGATCGCCGAGGTCGCTAAGTTCTCGAAGAAGGATGCAGAGACCTACCCGGTATTTGAGAAGTTTCTCACCGAGGCAGGCAACTTCATGCGCGAGCTCATGTGGACCACTCCGCCCAATCCGACATCGAATCGGCTGCGCGACCTGCGGAGTCTGCTCGGGATGGGCAGGAAATTCCGCCGGCTCGGCGGCAAGCTTTACCGCATCATGGATTTGATGACCATGAGCATCAGCGATTTTCTGGACATGTACTTCGAGTCGGACAAGATCAAGGCGGTCAAGGCGTACTACGGCTCGATCGGCACTTTCCTCGGCCCCCGTTCCCCGGGAACGGCCTACGTGCTGCTGCACCACTTGATGGGGGATCTTGGAGGGGCCGGCGGCTGGGGCTTCATGAAGGGGGGCATGGGGTCGGTGAGCGAGGCGATCGCGGGCTCGGCCCGCAGCCACGGCGCGACGATCCGCACCGATGCGGCGGTCGAGCAGGTGTTGACCGACAAAGGCCGGGCCCGGGGGGTGCTCCTCCAGTCCGGAGAGACGATCACCAGCAATGTCGTGGTCAGCGGCGCGGACCCGAAGACCACATTCCTGAAGCTCGTCGATACGGGCGAGCTGCCCGCAGACTTCGTGCAGGAGATCCGTAACTTCCGGACCTACAGCACCGCGTTCAAGATCAACCTGGCCCTGGAAGAACCGCCCCGTTACACAGCGTTTGATGCGAAGGCGCTGGGGATCAAGTACCCGGCCTACGCCCACATCGGGCCAAGCATGGCGTACCTGGAGAAGGCGTACGATGACGCCAAGTACGGACGACCGTCGAAGCGTCCGTTCATCAGCCCCTGCGTACCGACGATCGTCGACCCGGAGCTGGCCCCTCCCGGCAAACATATTCTCAACCTCTTCGGCGGGCATGCCCCGTATACCCTCGAAGGAAGCACCTGGGACGAGGAACGGGACAGGTTCGCCGACACGGTGATCGACACGATGACGGAATTCGCGCCGGGTCTCCGCGATTCCGTCATCCATCGGCAGGTGCTCACCCCCCCCGACCTGGAGCGCATCTATGCTCTGCCGCAGGGGCACATCTTTCATGGCGAGATGTCCCTCGATCAGATCTTCTTCGCGCGGCCCGCTCCCGGCTACGCGGACTACCGATCTCCCATCAAGGGTTACTATCAGTGCGGTTCGGGCACCCACCCCGGCGGAGGGGTGATGGGCATGGGGGGACACAACGCCGCACGGGAGATCCTCAGGGACATATAGAGCATTTCCGATGTTCGGTTCATTGACCGCGCGTTCGGATAGCATCTAAACTAAAAACAATCCGCGGGTGATCATGCAGATGAACGACGTAAAGTACGGGACGATCGAGTTCGAGTGCCAGGGACCGATCGGGGTTCTAACGCTCAACCGTCCGGAACGCCTGAACGCGATCAACGGGCAGATGAAGCGGGAGATCGCCGATGTGCTCCCGCGCATAGAAGCCGACGAGGCGATCCGCGTGCTGATTCTGCGAGGGGCGGGGCGGGCCTTCTGCTCCGGGTTCGACCTGCAGGCCGAAGCGGAGGAGGAGCCGGCCGGCGTCGAGTACTGGCGACCCGAGCTCCGCCGCGACTTCGACGCGATTATGAGTTTCTGGTATTTCCCCAAACCGACCATCTCCTCGATACACACCTACGCACTGGCGGGGGGGTTCGAGCTGGCAGTGGCCTGCGACATCACCATCGCCGCAGAGGGAACACGCGTGGGTGAGCCCGAGCTCAAGTTCGGGAGCGGCATCGTTGCGCTCCTGCTTCCCTGGCTGACCAGCCCCAAGAAGGCGAAGGAGATCATCCTCACGGGCAATGATCGCCTCGACGCACGCGAGGCGGAGGCGCTCGGTCTCATCAATCGGGTCGTGCCCGCCGGCGAAGAGTTCAAGACTGCGATGGCCGTAGCGCGCGACATCGCCGTAATGGACCCGGATGGTGTGCGGCTCATGAAGGAGGCCATTAACCGAAGCTACGAGATCATGGGAATGGGGGAAGCGCTCCGGATGGCGCTCGATATCGACGTCGAGATCGAGAGCCTGCAGACTCCTGACCGCGTGACCTTCAGGGAGATATCGCGGGCGGAAGGACTCAAGGCGGCGATCGCCTGGCGCGACGCGCGCTTCTCAAAGAACCGCTGAACGTCGTGGCTCTCGAGTGTTGACAGATCCGACGATCATCTCCGGCACCATCCGCTCCTATGAAGGGCTCGCACAAGAATACCGCTGGCGCATTCCCGAGCGCTTCAACATCGCCGAGGCGGTCTGTGGCCGTCACGCACGCGAAAGGCCCGACGCCCCCTCCATCATCGTGGACGAGCCCGGCGGGGGTCACCGCGTCATCAGCTTCGCCGGGCTCGAGGTGCTCTCGGACCGCGTCGCTTCGGGTCTCGCCCGGTTGGGGATCGAGCGGGGTGACCGTGTCGCCGTCACGCTCGAGCAGGGCGCTGACACGCTGGCCGTACACCTCGCCTGCTTCAAGCTGGGTGCGATCTCCGTGCCGATCGCTTCGCTGTACGGCACGCAGGGCCTCGCGTACCGCATCGACGATTGCGGCGCCCGTATCATCATCACGGACTCCGTGGGCGCGGCGAAACTGACCTCGCACAATCGACCGACATCGCTCGAGCACATCGTGGTCGCCGGCGATCTGCATCCCGGGAGTTCGCTCACATTTACAGAGCTGACGAGCGCGGGCGGACCTGAGGTCGGCTGCGCCGACACCGCCGCTGATGATCCCGCGATGCTGTTCTACACATCGGGCACCACGGGCCCCGCCAAGGGAGCGCTACACGCCCATCGGGTGCTTATTGGCCACCTGCCGGGTTTCCAGATGGTGTTCGACCTCGCTCCTCGCCGGGGGGATATCTTCTGGACCCCTTCGGCTTGGTCCTGGGTGGCATCACTCGTGGAATTGGTGCTGCCCGCGCTCTACTTCGGACATTCGGTGGTGGCTACCTCAGAGCGATTCTCGATCCAGGGCGCCTATCGCGTCCTCGCGGAGCACGGGGTGACCTGCCCCTTTCTCGCTCCCGCCGCGCTGCGGCGCATGCGCACGGAGCCACCCGATCCCGCTACGCGGTTCGCACTGCGCGCGATCATGACCGGAGGTGAGGCCTCGCCACCCGAAGTGCTCGAATGGACGCGCCGTACGTTTGGCGCGACGGTCAACGACATCTATGGCCAGACCGAGGCGAACCACATCGCCAGCGGCTGCAGTGCGCTTTTCGAGACGCCCCACGGTGCGATCGGACGGCCCGTCGTGGGTCGTCGCACCCGAATCGTCGATGCGGAGGGGAAGGAATCGGATCCCGGAAGGTCGGGGGAGATCACCCTGTGGAAGGACGATCCGATCGTGATGCTCGGTTATTGGGGGCGACCCGAGAAAACAGAGGAGAAGTTCGCGGACGGCTGGATCCGAACGGGGGACGCCGGGTACCTCGACGAGCGGGGGTTCCTTCACTTCCAGGGACGCCTCGACGACATGATCATGGCCGGGGGCCACCGACTCGGCCCCGAGGAGATCGAGGGCGCGCTGCTCGCCCACGACGCGGTGATGGAAGTGGGGGTGGTGGGTCTGCCCGATCCCGAACGAGGTGAGATCGTCGCGGCCTGCGTTCGACTCAAGTCGGGCTTCGAGCCCAGCGATCTCCTGGCGAATGAGCTCCAGAACTTCGTGGTGCAGCGCCTAGCCGCCCATGCCCGTCCGCGCCGGGTCGAGTTTGTCCAGTCTCTGCCGGCGACCTCCAGCGGAAAGACGCAGCGCGCGGCGCTACGCCGCCTATTGCTCGAAAATCGACAGTCTGAAAAACTGGCACCCTGACAATTCCGGATTCCGGTGAAATCCCGCCGGCGGCCGAGGGGAGGCTGGACGACCAACGACCAGTCGGGCCATCGAGTTCTTCCCGCGGCAGGCGGATCGGGAAGTGCTCGCGGAGAAAAGATGATGCATGTGACACGGAGGTTCCAGCGGCATCTGGTGCTCATCATCGGCTGCGCTCTTCTCGCCGGCGGGTCGGCGGCCCCGGCGCTGTGGGCGCGGGAGAAACCGGCGCAGGAGAAGTCGACGCGCGCGAAGCCGGCGCGCAGCAAGTCGTCACGGCACAGGCCGGCGCGCATCATCGGCTTTTCCGCGCGCGCGACGAGGCGCCAGCTTGCCGTCGAGGAGAAGTTCAAGGCCATTCCCCAGCCGGAGAGGATCCGCGACTGGCATCGCTACTTCACGGCCGAGCCGCATCCCGCGACGTCAAAGCGCACCGAGGAGATCGCCCGCTTCATCAAGAAGACGTGGATCGAGCAGGGGCTCGAGGATGTCGTCATCCATCGCTACGACGTGCTGTCGTCCAGCCCGCGCAGTGTCCTCGTCGAAATGATCGAGCCGGTCCACTACGTCCCCACCCTGAGAGAGGACGCCTACGAGGTGGACCCCGATCCCGCCCACCCCGACGTGAGCGGTGCGTGGACTTCCTTTTCCGCCTCGGGTGAGGTCACCGCGGCCGTCGTCTACGCCGCGAGCGGCAACCCCGCCGACTACGACGTGCTGCGCGAGCACGGTATCGACCCGAGAGGGAAGATCGTCATCGTGCGCTATTCCAACCCGTACAGCTACCGGGGGTTCAAAGCCCTCACCGCAGAGCGGGAAGGGGCCGCGGTGATGATCGTCTATTCCGATCCGGCGGAGGACGGCTACAAGCAGGGTGAGGTCTATCCCGATGGCCCGTGGGGACCGGAGAGTCATCTGCAGCGCGGCGGGATCGCCTACGATTTCATCGTGCCGGGAGATCCGCTGACACCCGGCTGGGCGGCGACCCCCGGCGCCCACCGCATTCCGCGCACCGAGGCGGTCTCGGTGCCGAAGATCATGGCGGTGCCGATGTCGTACCGGGACATCCGGCCAATCCTGGAGAGGTTGGGCGGCCCCAGGGCGCCGGCTGCGTGGCAGGGGGGGCTTCCGATCGAGTACCGGCTCGGCGGCGAGCGCGTGCGGCTGCATGTCGCGATCGACATGGACACCTCGGTGAAGCCCAACTACGTGATCGAAGGACGCATCCGGGGGAGCGACCTTCCGGATCAATGGGTCGTCCTCGGGAACCATCACGACGCCTGGGTGTTCGGCGGTGTCGATCCGTCGAGCGGCACCGCCTCGATGATGGAGATGACCCGCGCCTTCGGAGAGCTGAAGAAAGAGGGCGTCCGCCCGCGGCGCACGATCGTCTTCTGCAGCTGGGACGGCGAGGAGGTGACCCTGACCGGATCGACCGAGTGGGGGGAGCAGTTCGCCGACGAACTCAGGAGCAAGGCGGTGGCCTACATCAACGTCGACTCGTCGAGTTCGGGATCCGATCTGGGCGTGAGCGCGGTCGGCTCCCTCGCTCCGATGATCGTCGAGCTGACCCGCTCGCTCGAGGACCCTTCGGGGCTCAGCCTGTACGAGGCCTGGCGGCGCAAGAAACCGGCTCCGGATCTTCCCGAGGGGGCGCTGCCCGATCAGGCGCTGGTCACAACACGGATCGGAAGCGGCACGGATCACACCGTCTTTCTCAACTACCTCGGACGGCCGGTGGTCGATATGACATTCGGCGGGCCCTACGGCGTCTATCACTCGGCCTACGACGATCACTACTGGGTAACCCGCATCGGCGATCCTGGCTTTAAGTATCACCATCTCATGACGCAGCTGTGGGGGACGATGGCGATGCGGCTGGCCAACGCGGAGATTCTGCCGCTCGATTTCGAGGCGTACGCGGCCGCCATCCGCGACTTCATCGTCGAGGCGGAGAAGGCCGGGGGGGGCGACCGGCTCGACCTCGCGGATATGATCGCCCGCACGCGCGATCTGCGGGCGGTGGCGCGCCGGCTGAATCAGCGCATCGAGTCGGCGCTCGACGGCGGCCCGATCCGCGCGAGGGTCGCCGACGTGATCAACCGCAGACTGATGAAGGCCGAGGCAAACTGGCTCAACCCCGCCGGCCTCCCCGGCCGTCCCTGGTTCAAGCACGTTCTGTACGCGCCGAAGTACACGTACGCCGCGATGGTGCTGCCGGGCGTCATGGAGGCGGCGGAGCAGGGGGACTGGGAGACGGCGCAGGCGCAGGCGGAGATCGTGACCGCGGCGATCACCAGGAACGTCGCCCTGCTCAGTGAGGCCGCAAACGATCTGGCGAAGCATGCAGTTGATCCGGATTCACTGGAGGCGAAGCTCCGGGAGATTCGCGAGCGATTCGACGGTCGCATGACGGTCTACGTGGAGGATCTCGAGTCGGGTGAGCGGGTGGCGATTGATGCCGACTCGGAATACGAGACGTTCAGCGTCATCAAGGTCCCGATCATGGCCGAGATCCTGCGGCAGGTCGAGGCCGGGAAGCTGTCACTGTCCGAGCGCGTCACGCTGGAGATCGGCGACCGGCGGATCCCGTCGGGCGTGCTCTATGCGCTCGACCCTGGTCTGCAGCCGACCATCAAGGACCTGCTCACCCTCATGGTGATCATCAGCGACAACGGGGCGACCGACGTTCTCTCGCGGATCGCGGGCCCGGAGAACGTGACCG
Organism: Acidobacteriota bacterium; assembly: GCA_027297005.1. The sequence continues at coordinate 770 of JAPUIN010000096.1, read as the reverse complement.
CGTTCATGGCGGATCTCGGGCTGACGCGGACCAGAATGCGCTTCTCGGATCTCGACTGGGATCGACTATGGCTCGGCGAGCTCGACCCGTCGTATGCGCAGGCGAGCGGCGACCGGACGGTCGAGTTTCCATTCCGGAACCACGATGGCGCCAGGATCGATGATGCCTTCCGGCACGTCATCGAGGATACGCCGCTCTACTTCGGGCGCAGCACAGCGCGCGAGATGGGCCGGCTCTTCGCCCTCATCGCACGGGAAGAACTGGTGTCGCCCGAGGCGAGCCGGCTGATGATCAATCTCCTCGAACAACAGCAGGTCGACAACCGGTTTCCCCGCTACCTCCCCGAAGGGGTGCGCCTCGCGCACAAGACGGGGGACGGCCAGCCCTGGATCGGGAATGATGCAGGCATCCTCTGGGTCGACGACAGCCCGATCGTCCTGGTGGTCTTCACCGGCCACCACCGCGGCACCGGGGAAGAACTCGACGACGCTGTCGGACGGGTGGCCGCCGTAGTCGCGGAGCACTTCGCTAAGCGACTCGTGAGCCGCTGAAGCGACAGTCACCGGGGTTCAATCGGCGGAGCCGGGGCGAGGGTCCGCGGGTCTTCCTTGATCTTCCCCAGTAAATAATTGATGGCGTAATCGAGCTGGACGTCGTTGCCGTGGATCAGTCCGTCCGGGCCGAGGTCGAGCTCGATGTCGGGGGCGACGCCGGGGCCCTCGATGCGCCACGCCTTCCCCTCCGGGTCCCAGCCGCCGTACTCGGGCTGG
>JAPUIN010000095.1 GCA_027297005.1 Acidobacteriota bacterium | reverse complement strand
TCCCCTTCATCCGAACGACGAACCCGACCGTTTCGAAGCCATCTTGTTCGGCGACACCCAGCCCCGCGACGTGAAGGAGGTCAACTACATCGCTCACGACGTGGTGGAAGACGTCATGGGAACCGATGCGGCATTCGGGGTGACCCTGGGGGACATCGTCTTCGACGACCTGGACGTGTTCGACCCGCTGAACCGCGTCATCGCGATGATCGGGATCCCCTGGTACAACGTCATCGGCAACCATGATCTCAACACCGACGCGGCGGAGGACCATCACTCCGATGAGACCTTCGAGAGCATCTACGGGCCCGCGTACTATTCCTTTGACTACGGTGCAGCGCACTTCATCGTCGTCGACGACGTGAGCTGGAGTCGCCCCGAGGGTGAGCGCGGCGGATACACCGGAGGACTCGGAGAGGAGCAGCTCGAGTTCATCGAGAACGATTTGGAGCAGATCCCCGCCGACCAGCTGGTCGTGGTGTTCATGCACATCCCGCTCATCCGGGGATGGCACGAGCCGGATCGCCAGGCGTTGTTCCGGCTGCTCGAGGCCCGGCCCCTCTCCTTCTCCATCTCGGCACACACCCACTGGCAAGCACATATGTTTCTCGACGAGGAGGACGGCTGGCGGGGTGAGCAGCCTCACCACCACCTGATCAACGTCACGGTCTGCGGCAGCTGGTGGCGGGGCGAGCCCGACGAGCGGGGCATCCCCAACGCCCTCATGACCGGGGGCGGCCCCAACGGACACGCGATCATCGCCTTCGACGGCTCGCGCTACTCGGTCCGCTACCAGGCGGCCGGCGCTCCCGAAGGCTACCAGATGAACATCTACGCCCCGGACGAGATCCTGCCCGAGCAGGTTGCCGAGACTGAGATCCTGGTCAACGTGTTCGCGGGCTCCGAGCGCTCCACGGTGGAGATGCGTGTGGACACCGGCGAATGGTCGGCGCTGGAAATGGTCCTCCAGCCCGATCCACACTACCTGCAGCTCAAAAATCTGGAGGAGGAGCGCGGCGTCACCCCCGGGTACCGCAGCCTGCCGGCGACGCAGGACTCCCTGCACCTGTGGCGCGGAATGCTGCCGGCGGGGATCGAAAAGGGCGCACACCTGGTCGAGGTGCGCACTACGGATATGTTCGGCCAGACCTACCGCAGCGGGCGGATCATCCGTGTCGTCGATCCATCCGGCACGGCCAACGCTTCCTCCGGCCGGCGCGGGCGGGGAGGCACTGACCGGCGCTAGCTCCGTCAGCGTTTCACCGAAACGGGTCCGAAAACCTCGGGTCCCCGAGGAACTGCGAATCCGTCAGCGTCTTCAGGAACGCGACGAGGCCTTTCTTCTCCGAGTCGGTGAGGTTCATTCTCCGGGGGCTCGTGGGCGGCCGGAAACCGCCACCGCGACCGAAACCACGGCGGCCCCTGCCTCCCCGGCCCCCGCGAGACAGCCGCCGGTCGAGGTTGGGATGGCCCTGGACACCCGAGTCGTAGAATTCGACGACCTCCTCGAGGGTTGCGAAACGCGCGTCGTGCATATACGGCGCGGTCACCCCCACGCCCCGCAGCGATGGCACCTTGAACCTCCCGTTGTCCCGGTCTCGTCCGGTGACGTCACCGACACCGTTGTCGCCTCCCACTTCGGCATCGAGACCGTTGTTCGAAGCCTGCCGCGCAACAAACAGGACGGGATTGGCTTGCCCACCCCGTCCCCGTCTGCCGCCCCTGTCCGTGTGGCACGACGCGCATGAACCCCCACCTCGATCATTCCGGCCGAAGAAGATCGACTTGCCCAGGTTCTCCTGGGCGGTGAAGTTTGGGAAGTCGTTCGCAACCGCGCCAGCCTGGGCGAGCCCCTCATCGAATCTGGAGCGATAGGAAACGAGGGAGCGGACGAACTGCGCCAGGGCCTTGGAGATGCGATCTTCCGTCACGTCGGTGGCGCCGAACGCACCCGCGAATAGCTCGCGGTACTCTGGAATCGAATCGAGTCGCTCGACCAGATCCTCCAGCTCGAACCCCATTTCCACCGGGTCCTGGATCGGCATCAACACCTGCTCTTCGAGGGAACCCGCGCGCTCGTCCCAGAAGAACCGGCCGTTGGAGTTGTAGCGGGCATTGACCAGGCTGGGGGCGTTGCGCTTTCCCGCGCGTCCTTCAATTCCCACGCTCACTCGTCGGGGATCGGCGAAGGCGTTCTTCTGCAGGTGACAGGAAGCACAGGACACCGTCCCGTCCACGGACAGCCTCGTGTCGTAGAACAACACCCGTCCGAGGGTGGCACCGAGATCGGTGATGGGGTTGTCACCGGGCGTATTGTCCGAGCGGCGCCCAAAACGACCTCTCTGCCGGACGTTCCGCCCCCGCAAGGCCGGGATCCCCATCTCGCTGTATTGATGGGGACTCTCGGGCAGGGAGAGTCGGCGGCCACCCCCGGCGCGCGAGCTCTCCTGGGCGCTCACCGCGCCACAGATCAGCAGCGCGATCACAATCCAGCTTCTGTGTTTCCAGCCTGTGTGGATCACCATGACGGGAGCGCTCCGGGGGGTCTTGGCACCTGCAAGTCGACCAATCCTTGGAACCGTAGGCCGGCGGAGATTGGAAACAGCTCCTCGGTGGTATTCTTGCCGAATCGCGTGATGCGTTCCCTAGTCGTACTTCTGTCCCTATTTCTTCCGGGCTGTCAAGCTCCGCCATCCTGCGCCGAGATTGTTGCGGGAGGGCCACCCCACGCCGGGAAAATTCACGATTCTCCCCACCGGGTGATCCTTCTCGAGCAGGGGTTTGACGCCTTGGCACAGCGGGTGGCGCTCCTGCGGCAGGCCCGCGATTCCATTGACGTTCAAACGTTCATCTGGTCGGACGATGTCTCGGGTCGATATTTCTTCGCGGAGTGTCTGGCTGCAGCTCGTCGCGGGGTGCGCGTCCGGATCCTCGCGGAT
>JAPUIN010000094.1 GCA_027297005.1 Acidobacteriota bacterium | reverse complement strand
CCGGCCGCCATCCAGGATCCGCAGCGCGTCGATGAACCCCTCCCCTTCCTTCCCGAGAAGATGAGAGGCCGGGACGCGGCAGTTCTCCATCACGATCTCGGCTGTATCGGATGCGCGGCAGCCGAGCTTGTTCTCTTTTCTGCCGGGGCGGAATCCTTTCATCCCTTTCTCGAGGATGAATGCCGAGATCCCGTGCTTGTGGCTCTTCGGATCGGTGACCGCGAATACGACGGCCACCTCGCAGACAGAACCGTGGGTGGCGAAGGTCTTCGAGCCGTTCAGGACCCAATCCTTCCCCTTTCGGACCGCCGTGGTCCGGGTGCCCGAGGCGTCGCTCCCCGCGGTCGGCTCGGTCAGACTCCAGGCGCCGATCTTTTCCCCCCGCGCCAGCGGTATCAGGTGCCGCTTCTTCTGCTCCTTGGATCCGGCGAGGAATATATGGTTGGAGCAGAGGGAATTGTGGGCCGCGACCGACAGGCCGATCGAGCCGTCGACCCGCGACAGCTCTTCAATGATCAGCACATAGTCGGAATAGCTGAGACCCGATCCGCCGTACTCAGGTGGGAAGAGAATGCCGAGCATCCCCATCTCACCCAGTTTGCGCATGATGTCCGCAGGAAAGGCCTGGGTTTCGTCCAGTTCCTTCGACCGGGGTGCGATCTCCTTCTCCGCGAACTCCCGAACCGTCGCCCTGGTTAATTCCTGTTCCTGGCTGAGTCGGAAGTCCAAAGCGTTCCCCTGTACAAACGGCCCCGGTCACCGACAAAGAGTGATTTTAGTGCAGCCTCCGGAGCTAATCAAGGTCTTGTGAATTCAATGGGATACGAGATATCGCGCCGGACGCGGACGGGCGGCCGGCAGGACAGGTCGGCCAGGCCACCGGATCTCGTTTGAGCAGGAGGCCCCACAAGGTTAATGAGGCCGGTGAAACGCATGATTAGCATGAATTAACACGATATTTGAGTGCCAATCATTAATTATCAACATATTTAACCTTTATGAATCAGTACTTTATATAATCATTAGTAAATTAACTAATATAACTTGATATTATTACACTCAAGTATTATAATGAACTACGAGAATTGATCGGGGTCTCGGCCCCGGATTCAACCAATCGAGTAAGTCAACTTTTCACCAGGAGGAATCTAAAGATGGCCAGAACCGCACTTTCCCGCTGGGATCCATTCCGCGATTTCGTGACGTTTCAGCACCGCGTGAATCACCTCTTCGGAGATGACCTCAGCAGCTCTCTCGAGGCCGACGGGCTCACCGGATGGGCCCCCCCGGTCGACATTGTCGAGGAGGAGGATCGGCTCGTGCTGCGCGCCGAGCTCCCCGGTGTCGACAAGAACGATATCGATATCCATGTCGAGAACGGCACCTTCACGCTGCGCGGAGAGAAGAAGCAGGAGAAGGGGATCGAGTCGAAGAACGCCTTCCGCGCGGAGCGGTTCTACGGCACCTTTTCCCGAAGCTTTGTTCTTCCGAAGACGATCAATCCTGCGGAGATCGCGGCCAGCTACAGGGACGGAGTTCTGGAGGTTGTCCTCCCCAAAGCGAAGGAGGCCAGACCGCGACGCATCGAGGTCAGCTGAGTTCGTCGCGATCGGTCGTTGAGAGAGGGTGCCGGGTCCCGAGGATCCGGCCCCCTTCGTTCGTTCGGGCCTGGCAGCCTCCGCCAGCCCGGGGGTTACTCGGTCTCCGCCATGACCGCGGCGAGCGACTCGCACGCCTGATCAATCTGCGGGCGATTCACGTCGTAGTGGGTCACCACGCGGATCGCCCGATCCCCCAGAGCCAGCGCCAGCACACCGGTCCGTCCCCACCGGTCCACGACCTCCGCGGCCGAGAGCCCCTCCCTCGTAACCTCGAAAATGACGATGTTCGTCTGCACGAGCGCCTGATCGACGGCCAGGCCCTCGATCCCACCGATCCTCTCCGCCAGCCGCCGCGCGTTGGCGTGATCATCCGACAACCGTTCAACCTGTACTCTGAGCGCCACCAGGCCGGCCGCGGCCAGGATTCCCACCTGTCGCATGCCGCCCCCCATTCGTTTGCGCGCCGGCAGAGCCTCCTTGATAAACGTCGCGCTGCCTGCGAGGATCGAACCGACAGGCGCCCCAAGCCCCTTCGAGAGGCAGAACATGACCGAATCGGCCGGTCGAGCCAGATCCTCCGGGCTGCGTCCGAGGGCGATCGCCGCGTTGAAGATCCGCGCCCCGTCGAGGTGCACCGGGATGCCCCGCTCTCGAGCGAGGGCGGCGATCGACTCGATATCCCCCTGCGGGTGGATCTGTCCGCCGGCCATGTTGTGGGTATTCTCCAACGCGATCAGACCGGTCTGGGCCAGGTAGTAAACCGGCGGACGCAGGGCGCGCCGAACGCTCGCCACGTCCAGGAATTGATCGTCCGGGCGGAGGGGACGAGCCATGGCACCGGAAAAGGCGGCCATCATCCCCAATTCGTAATTCAGAATGTGGCTCCGTTCGTCGAGGATCACCTCCTGCCCCGGCCGGACCCAGACATGAATCGCCACCTGGTTTCCCATGGTGCCGGTCGGGACGAAGAGCGCTGCCTCCTTCCCCATCATCGACGCGGCCAGCTCCTCGAGCCTGCGCACAGTCGGATCTTCACGGAACACGTCGTCCCCGACCTCGGCGTCGGCCATCGCTTTCCGCATCGCCGCCGTCGGTCGCGTCACCGTGTCCGATCGGAGATCGATCGGGCCGTTCCTTCTCGCCCCCCGCCGACTCATGGCATCCCCCTGAAGATCCCGCGGGCCTCCGGGTCTTGCGCCAGGCCGTGCATGACCCGGACAGCCTCCTGGGGCCCGGAACGTAGCGATCGTACACGAGACCCGTTCGGCCGGGCGATATAATGAGCTCCATGATGCATGCTCGCGATCGCAGGTGGCTTCCGATGATCCTCGGCCTCGCGCTCACCTCGTGTGCCGGATCATCCCGGCCTCCGAGCGTCGTGCTGATCACCATCGACACCCTGCGGGCCGATCACCTCGGCTGCTACGGATATGACCGGGCCACCTCCCCGCGAATCGATCACCTCGCAGAACGGGGCGTCCTCTTCACCCGGATCACGACCAGCCTCCCCCGAACCACCCAGTCGATCGCCTCGATCCTGACAGGACGGTTTCCCAAACACCACGGGGCGCGCGGCCTGTTCTCTCACCTTGCCGCTCAGAACGAATCGCTGGCGGAGATTCTGAAGCGCGCGGGGTTCCAGACGGCGGCATTCGTCTCGAACATGTTCCTCCGTCCGGGGCAGGGATTCGAGCAGGGGTTCGATCTGTACGACAACCCGGAGCGGCGGTGGCACGGCAATTCGGCTCCCGAAATCACCGAAGCGGCCGTTCGGTGGCTCGGCACGCGGAGCCGGGACCGCCCGTTCTTCCTCTGGGTCCATTATCTCGATCCCCATTGGACCTACGAGCCACCGGCACCATTCGGGGCTCAGGTCGGCGGCGCCGTCCCCTCATTCACCCCTTACGAGGACCTCACCTCCGGACGACTGACCAAAGGGGAGCTCATCTTCCAGAATAGCCTCTCCGAGGAACAGCGCCGGTCGGCGGTCGCCCTTTATGATGGGGAGATCGTCAATACCGATGCCTCTCTCGGACCGCTGCTTGACGCCATCGACAGATTCCCGGAGCCGATCCTCGTGGTGCTGACCAGTGATCATGGTGAGAGCCTGGGCGAGCACGACTACTTTTATGCCCACGGTGAGTACCTTTACGAACCGGGCCTG
>JAPUIN010000093.1 GCA_027297005.1 Acidobacteriota bacterium | reverse complement strand
GGAGAGAGTCGGAAAGAGGCGCAAGATCGTAGATCGCCTCTCCGGCGGTCCCCTGGATCGGCCTGTTTTAGCGTACCCCTTACTTCTTTTCATCCCCTGTCCTCCTCCCGATCGTCTCAAACCGTTGCTTGCGGAGATCTCATCTTGACTTGGAGCGGTGCCGACGGACTACCATGGCACCGCCCTGCCGGATACTGATGCAACCCGACGACGCACGCGAGGATACTACGATGAAAGTGGGCGACCGGTTCCCCGGCAGGCCCTGGCGCTTCAGCCTCGCGCTCATCTCCACAACGATCGCCCTGGGTGCCGCCTGGTGGGTCTTCCACTCTTGGCGCCCTGCCACCTACGTTCTGACGCCCTACCGGAACATGGCGCCGCTCGCTCCGGTCTACGGCTTCTTCGAACCGGCGTTCTCCTGGTTCGTCCTGACGGCGATCCTGATCCTCGTCGCAGCCATGCTGTTCATCCCACGGTTGGCCGCCCGCGGGACTTCCCCGTCGATCCTCGCGGCTCTCCTGTTCGCCGCGATCTTCTGGTTCTCGGTCCACGCCGCGCGCGAAGGAACGCTGCCAGGACGCGAGTTTCTCACCTATCCTGGTGAGGATGTCATCTTCGACATCCCGCACATCGAATCGATCTCCTCATTCCTTCACGACTACACCGAACTGCAGCCTGGCTTGAGCCTGCACGGCCGGACCAAGCCTCCCGGCTTCGCCCTGCTGCATTACGGGATCATGCGCATCTTCGGCGACCATGTGCTCGTCGTCGGCTCCCTGATGACGCTGATCGCCAGTCTGGTCGTCGTGCCGGCCTACTTCATCGGGCGCGGTCTGCGCGGCCGACCCGAAGACGGCATGGCGTGCGCCATACTGACCGCCACCGTACCGGCCGCCGCCGCGTTCGGAGCCCTCTCCCTCGATGCCGTCTATGCGGTCGTGGCCGCCTGGGCGATCGCACTGGCCCTGGCCGAGACGAACCGTCCGCACTGGAGACGCCGTGTCGGTCTGGGGCTGATCCTTGTGCTCGGGATGATGCTCAGCTACGTAACTTTTCTCGTCGGCTTTTTCTGCGGCTGCCTCATCATGCTCCACCGCTATCGACGCCCCTTGCACTGTGCGGCCGATCTTTCGATCATCGGCATCTCTTTCGTTCTTCCACTGGTCGCACTGCGGCTCTGGACCGGGTTCGACGCGTGGAGGGTGTTCGCCAACGCCCGGGCCCTCAACGAGGCCCTGATGACCGGGATCACGGGGCATTCGCTCGCCGGGTTCGGCGTCTGGAGCTACGTCTCGATCGGGAACCTGCTGGCGTTTCTGATTTACCTTGGCCCCGCCACGATCGGCTGCTGCGCGCTGCGATCGTGGAGGAACGTCGGAGTGGCCGAACGATCCTTCGCGCTGGCGTTCACGGCGACCCTGTTCGTGGCGTCGTTCGGCGGATTGTTTCTGATGGAGGCCGAGCGGATTCTGCTCTTCCTGGTTCCGGCCGCCGTCGCGGTGTCCCTCCCTTCGGAGGAGGGGCGACTCCGGGCCGTGATCCTGATCACCGGGCTGCAGGCCATAGCGATGGAAGTGTCGATCCTGACACTCTGGTGAGGCCAGGAGCCTGTCCGGGTGTTGCGTGGGGCGGAGGGGAAAGCCGCGTCAGGCAGCTTCTTTAAGCGCGGAGATCAGGTCGAGCACCCCCACCTTGCCATCGTTGAAACACATCAGGGTGCGATCGGAGGCGAAGAGCGGGTTCGGGACGCCGGCGAAGCCCGGGCTGAGACTGCGCTTGAAGACCACGACCGTGCGTGCCTTGTCGACGTCGAGGATCGGCATCCCGGCGAGCGGGCTTGACGGGTCGGTGCGGGCCAGCGGGTTGACGACATCGTTCGCCCCGATCACGAGGACGACGTCGGTCTGCTCGAAGGAACGGTTGATCTCGTCCATATCTTTCAGTTTGTCGTACGGAATGTCGGCCTCGGCGAGCAGAACGTTCATGTGCCCCGGCATCCGTCCGGCAACGGGGTGGATGCCGAATTCGACTGTCACACCACGCGACTCGAGGAGCCGGGCCAGATCGCGCACCGCGTGCTGCGCCTGCGCCACCGCCATACCGTACCCAGGCACGATGACGACGCGCCGCGCCCCCTCCATCACCATAGCGATTTCATCGGCCGATGCCGACTTCACCTTGCCGGCATAGAAATCATCCGCCTCGGACTTGCTCGCCACGACGGCTCCGACCCCTCCGAACAGGACGTTCCCGAGTGATCGGTTCATCGCCTTGCACATGATTCTGCTCAGGATGACGCCGGAGGCGCCGACCAGCGAACCGGAGATGATCAGCGCATTGTTGTTCAGCACGAAGCCGGTCGCGCAGGCCGCCAGTCCCGAGTAGGAGTTCAACAGCGTGATGACGACCGGCATGTCGGCGCCGCCGATCGGCATGACGCTCAGGATACCCAGCAGGGACGCCGCGACGACGATTCCTCCGTACAGAGCGAGATTTCCCGGAGAGATGACGAACGCCACACCGAGCCCCAGGGAAGCGAGCAGAAGAATGGCGTTCAGGCTCTTCTGCCCGGCGAACAGGAGCGGCCTTCCCGACAGGATCCCCTGCAGCCTGCCGAACGCGACGAGGCTGCCCCAGAACGTCACGGTCCCGATCAGACCCGAGGCGACGGTCGCGACGCTGACCGGAACGTCCGGCGGGATCCCCGAATCGATTCCCTCGACCAGGGCGGCCCCCGCCACGAGGGTCGAGGCAACCCCCCCGAAGCCGTTCAGGAGGGCGACCATCTGCGGTATGGCGGTCATCTGCAGCTTCAGCGCCATCATTGCGCCGACCGCGGAGCCGAGAATGATCCCGCCGAGGATCCACTCGAAGGCGATGATCTGCCGGTCGGCCAGAGTGACGACCACCGCGATCAGCATTCCGAGGGCGCCCATCCTGTTGGCGCGCACGGCCGTGCGCGGGCTCGCCAGCCCCTTCAGCCCGAAGATGAACAACGCCGCAGCAACGACGTATGCCAGATTGATGAGTGCGGTGTTCACGATTCCGTCCGCTCCAGGGTCACTTCTTCCTGAACATACTCAGCATGCGGTGGGTGACGAGGAAGCCTCCCACGACGTTGATGGTGGCCACGACGACGGCAGCAAAGCCGAGGATCGTGGAGAGCAGCGTCTGCTGCGCTCCCGCCGACAGGAGAGCGCCGACGATCGTGATACCGGAGATCGCGTTCGAACCGGACATCAGCGGCGTGTGCAGCGTTGGCGGCACCTTGGTGATCACCTCGAAGCCGACGAACATCGCCAGAACGAAGATCGTCAGCGACAGCACGAGCGTTTCCATCACTACTCCTTCCCTGCCGCACTCGCGGCGGGCACGAGTCCCAGCGCCTCCCGGATCCTCGGATGAACGACCTCACCGGACCGGGTGATGAGGGTCTCGCTGAGGATCGGGTCGTCGCCATCGAGCGAAACCCGGCCCTCCTTCGTCAGATGTGCCAGGAAAGTCACCATATTCTTGGAGTACATCTGGCTGGCGTGATACGGGGCGCTGGCCGGCAGATTGGTCGGGCCGAGGATGATCACCCCCCCCTCATCCGCCTCTGCGTCCGGCCGGGTCAGCTCGCAGTTGCCGCCTCGTTCGGCCGCCAGGTCGACGATGACCGAACCGGGCTCCATCCCCCGCACCATCTCGGCAGTCACCAGCACCGGCGACTGGCGACCGGGGATCAGCGCCGTCGTGATCACGACGTCGCTCTCCGCGATCACCTTCGCCATCATCTCCCGCTGCCGCTTGTAGAACGCCTCGTCCTGGGCCTTGGCGTACCCTCCCTTGTCCTCGGCGTCCGCAGACTCGAGCGGAAGCTCGACGAACTTCGCGCCGAGGCTCTCAACCTGCTCCTTGACGGCGGGGCGCACATCGTACGCCTTCACCACGGCCCCCAGCCTGCGCGCGGTGGCGATCGCCTGGAGACCGGCCACGCCGGCGCCGATGACGAATACCTTCGCCGGGGCGAGGGTTCCCGCCGCCGTCATCATCATCGGAAACATGCGCGGCAGCCGTCCGGCGGCCAGCAGGACCGCTTTGTAACCAGAAATGGTGGCCATCGATGACAGGACATCCATGCTCTGCGCCCGGCTGATGCGCGGCATCAGTTCGAGAGCCAGCGCGGCGATCCCGGTGCCGGCCACCTCCTGCACCGCCTGCGGCTCCGAGAGCGGATCGAACATCGCCAGGATGACCTGATCCGGGCGAAGTCGGGCGAGGTCTTCCTTTCCCGCCTCCCGGTTGGCACCGAACCCGCGCACCTGCAGGATGATCTCCGCTTCGCGAAACAACTCGTCGCGGCCGGGAAGAAGGCGCGCCCCCTTCTCGCGGTATCCATCGTCGGGGAAGCCGGCCGCGGTCCCTGCACCGGCCTGGACGACGACCTGGTGACCGGTCTTTACCAGTAGCTTCAGGTGGGCCGGCACAATCGCCACGCGCCGCTCGTGCGGGTAGGTCTCTTTAGGGATACCGACGATCATCTCTGGTAGCGCGTTCCGCCTGAGGTCGAGGGGGGTTGTGCCCTGGACAAGAAGTGGCATTCTACAGGATTCGCCGGGGCTGTGTGCAAGCCTTTCGTCAGATCAGTGGCCTACCTGAATATGGCATGGGGCCGCTAGCCGAGCTTCAATCCCATAGCCGCCTCCCGGATCAGGCGGAGCGTCGCCTCCACGTCATCGGCCCCCGTGCGGTAGTTGAACACCCCCAGCCTGAAATAGATCCCTCGACTCAGGAGGATGACCGGAAACCATGCCCGTCCGGTTTTCTCGATCTGCTGCTGGATCGCCACCTGCGCGCGATCCAGACGCCCCCGCGCCGCTCGCCTCATTCGGGGTCCACTCGGCCGTCGGCGCGCCCATGGAGGAAGATATCGGAAACAGACGCTCCCCAGCTCAACCGGGGCCGGGTGGAGTTCGAAGCAATCGAGCCGACGCACCTGCCGTTCGATCTGAAGTGCGGTCTCCATCGTCCGATCGACGAGATCCCCCAGCCCCCGCCGACCCAGGGTCTGAAGGGTGAACCACAGCTTCAGCCCCCGGAACGGTCGAGAGCCCTCGAGTGAGTAATGATAGAAATCGAGACGCTTCGGATCGCGCTCCAGATCCTTTTTCAGGTAGCCGG
>JAPUIN010000092.1 GCA_027297005.1 Acidobacteriota bacterium | reverse complement strand
AACGGAAGGCCCAGGATCACGACGTCGTGGGGTGGAGGGAGTTCAGGATCGGCGAGCCCGCCCCAAGGGTGGCGTTCGATCATGGCCGGCATTCTAGCAGGTCGGGCTGCGTTACAATCGGATTCGAGCAGACGAAAGATGGAGAGGCGAACCGGGGTGTCGTCGCGAGGAGTTGGAAAACGATGACTGACCGTCATATCGGATCGAACGGTTTCGCCGCGCTCCTGCTGGCCGCTCTGATGTTTCAGGGCTGCGCGGGATCGGGAGATCCGATGGAGCAGACGCGGGCAGACTCATCGGTGGATGAGCGTCACGATGGGGAGCTGGCGGAGGGCGGATCCGCCCGGGCGATCTCCCCCGAAGCAACATCGGTCGTTTTCTCAGATCTCGATGGCATCCATGAACAGATCGCCAGGCACCGCGGCCGTTCCGTGCTGGTGAATTTCTGGGCCACCTGGTGCGTGCCGTGCGTCGAGGAGCTTCCTGATCTCGCCCGACTGGCGGACGAATATGCCGAGGACGGGCCGGTCTTTGTGGGAATCTCGTTCGATGCGTGGGTCACAGGCAGTGGGGAGGAGACGGAGAAGAAGGTGCGCGACACCCTGGCGACAGCCGGGGTCACGTATGCCAACCTTATTTATGAAGGGGGTCAGGATTCGATCCTGTCGGCGTTTGACCTGCCCGGTCCGATCCCCTACTCCATTCTTCTTGATCGGGCCGGCCGGCCGGCCGCCAGCTGGGACACCGCGATCGACATCGAACGATTCAGGCTCGCCGTCGCGGACCTTCCTTGAACGGAACGCCGGTCCTCACTGCACCGGCGGCCTGGCCCGCGTCTCGGCCCGCAGCCCCACGCGTGACGGCATGAGGCGAGGCGATCGGTAGTAAGCACGGGCGGCCGTGACACCGAGGGTCTTCATCTCGGGATAGCGCAGAGCGGTCAGGCGACCACCATAGACGCACCCCGTATCGATGTTGACGGTGTTGTTCTGAAACTCCGGCTTCACGACCGGTGTGTGGCCGTAGACCAGCGTCGCGCGGCCCCGGTAGCCGGCTGCCCAGTTCACCCGTACCGGCAGTCCGTAACGATCGACATCCCCCGTCGTTTCCCCGTGCAGGGCGAAGCGCCGCACCTCGGCCGACTCGCGCCCGATGTACTCGCCGCGCAGACCGGCGTGGGCAACGACGAGCCGTCCGCCGTCCAGGACGAGGTGTGGCGGAAGGGCACCGACGAACGCCGCGAACCGCGCCACGAAACGCCGGCGCGCCCCGGCCGGCAGCGCACCGATCTGCCCCAGGGAGATTTGCAGGCCGGGGCCTGGCGAGCGCGGGCGCCCATGGAGCGACTGCAGCAGGGCGACGTCGTGGTTCCCGGGGACGCTGAAGGCGCTCCCCTCCTCCATCATCCGATCGACGATCTGCACCGCGTCCACGATGCGCGGGCCACGGTCGACGAGATCGCCGAGGAAGATCGCCCGGCGTCCGTCACCATGCCGGAAGGCGCTCCGGGCAGAGCGCCGCCGGTAACCGAGACGGCGCAGCAGCATGATCAGCTCGTCGGCGCACCCGTGTACATCCCCGATGATGTCAAACGGTGCCGCCTCCTCCCGACGGTCGCAAGAGAGTGGCCGAATTTCGAACGTCACCTGGTCCGCCGCGCGGGAGGAGCGGATCCGGTGCACATCCGAAAACCCTTCGCGGCGAAGAGACGCCCGTCCGGAATCGAGCGCCCGCGCCTGCCACTGGATGATGCGCCGGCCGACGCTGCGGCCGGCGCGCCGCCGATCCTGCTCGAGAGCGATGGACACCGGGACATCGAGGAGAACCGCCACGACCGGAAGGTGGTGGCGGGCAGCTATGTCGAGCAGGTCGCGTCGGTGGCGCGCCTGAACGCTGGTGGCGTCGAAGACGGTGAGGCGCCCGAGCCGCAGCCGCTCATCGACGATCAGGTGCGCCAGCCGGAAGGCGGCATCGCTCACGCTCTGATCGGCGGCGGCGTCGCTCAGCAGCGCCCGGCATTCGTCGGTGCTGACGATCTGTGTCGCGCTGAAGTGGCGGCGGCAGAGCGTGGTCTTGCCGGAGCCGGCGACGCCCACCATGACGACGAGGGCTGGGGAAGGGATCGAGAGTCGGGTGCCGGGTATGTTCGGCCTCCCGGTGCCGGTGTTGTGGTCGCGACCGGCGGATGAACGTCTACGACAGAGCACCCCGTGGGAAGGGGCGGGTCAGTAAGCCAGGAGATCCCGAATCGCCGCGGCGACGTCGTCGACGCTGGGAAGGACTGCCGCCTCGAGATTGGGGGCGAACGGTACGAAACAATCGAGGGCGCCGACACGACGGATCGGCGCGTCGAGATCCTCGAAGGCGGCATCGACGATACGCGCGACGACGTCACCTCCCATGCCGCCGAAAACCGGCGCTTCGTGCACGACCAGCGCCCGCCCGGTCCGCTTGACCGACTGCAGGACCGTCTCGATGTCCATCGGCACGATCGTCCTCAGATCGATCAACTCGACGGAGGGTTCGCCTCCCTCGTTCGCCAGCTGGCCGAGCGCCTGCTGCGCCAGGTGCACGGCCCGTCCCCAAGCGACGACGGTCAGATCATCACCCGAGCGCACGGTGCGCGCCTTGCCGAACGGGATTACGTAGTCGGGACCCGGCTCGGGCGACTTGGTGTAAACCTGCCGATACAGTCCCTTGTGCTCGAAGAACAACACCGGATCGTTCATGCGGCAGGCGGTCTTGATCAGACCCTTGGCGTCGGCGGCATTGCTCGGGTAGGCGATATACCAGCCCGGGGTGTGGGCGTAGAGAGACTCGGGCGACTGCGAGTGGAAAGGACCGCCGCGGATGTAGCCGCCGACGGTGGCCCGCACGACCAGCGGGCAGAACCAGGCGCCGGCGCTGCGCCATCGCAGCGTCGGGATCTCGTTGCGCATTTGCATGAAGGCGGGGAAGGAATAGTCGGAGAACTGAATCTCGACGACCGGCTTGTAGCCGGCCAGCGCCATCCCCTGCGCAAGGGCGACGATCGTCGCCTCGGCCAGCGGGGCGTTCTCGACGCGGTCCGGGAACGCGTCGGTCAGCCCGCGGGTGGCGCCGAACACGCCCCCTTTCGGGTCCTGGATGTCCTCGCCCCACATCACGATCTTCTCGTTGCGCTCCATCTCCTCGCGCAGCCCGTGGTTGATCGCCTCGATCATCGTCACCGGCTTCTCGGAGATCGGCGCGGGGTCGGTCTCGGCGGTGACGACCAGATCGGAAGAGAAGATGTCGTCGGTCGCAGTCGCCGGGTCGGGATAGGGGAGATCGTCGACTGCGTGCGCTACCTTCTCGACCTCGGCCTTCGCCTTCGCCCGCCACTGCTCGATCTCCTTCTCGGTGAGCAGTCCCATCTCCAGCACGCGCATCTCTGTGTGGCGCAACGGGTCCTTGCGCCGCGCCTCCTCCATATCTTCGGCGTCGCGATACTTCGACTGGTCGTCGGAGGAGGAATGCGAGTCGATTCGCACCACCATCGCCTCGACGAACAACGGCCCGGCACCCGCGCGCATCTTCTGCACCAGAGGCTTCAACGTGTTGTGCATCTCGGTGAAACGGGTGCCGTCGACGCGCACCGACGTCATGCCGAAGCCGCCCGCCACCTCCGTCAGGCTCGATGCGGTCTGCTGCGCCTGCGGCACGCTGATGGCGTACCCGTTGTTCTGGATCAGAAAGAGGACCGGCAGTTTGTCGCGCTGCGCCTTGTTGAGCGCCTCGAAGAACTCACCCTCCGAGGTCGAGCCCTCGCCGCCCGAGACGTAAACCACCTCGTCGCTGCCGTCCCGCTTGACGGCACGCGCCAGACCGACGGCGATCAGGAACTGCGTCCCGGTGCAGGCCGTGGGGGAGACGATCCTCAGATCGCGAGAGGAGAAGTGCTCCGACATGTTGCGCCCCAGCGAGTTCGGGTCCCCCTCGCGAGACAGCATCCCCAAAAAGACATCTTTGAGCGACATCCCCAGGCCAACGGCGAGCGCCTTCTCCCGGTAGTACGGCACGAACCAGTCGCGCCCCGGCTCGAGCAGCATCGACATCGCGATCTGCACCTTCTCGTGCCCGCGGGCGGACGCATAAAAAGAGCACTTGCCGGCACGCACGAAGACGCGGCACTGCTCTTCGACGAAGTAGGTCCGGAGCATCTTCTCGTACAGCGCGAGATAGATCTCCGGCTTGATCTCGGGACGGCGCAGCGTCACCTTCTGGACGGCCGATTGGGACTTTCTCA
Source organism: Acidobacteriota bacterium (assembly GCA_027297005.1). Next base: position 6,798 of record JAPUIN010000092.1, on the reverse strand, counting down.
TGACCACGAATCGTACATCGGCCCCCCGGAAAACGCCAGCCGCGGTCCCGTGAGACCGGAGAATGGACAGATCCGGTCCGGGAACGCCATGAGGATGACGATCCAGGGTTTCCACGATCGCTGAAAACACACACCCAGCAAGGCTTTCCGGCTTGACCATCGTTTCGCCACACACATATATTCAGTCCGGATTGCCGTCCGGGCGCAGTGCGCCGGGGGGTTCCGGTAGAACACGGGAGGATGTGTCGTGTTCGGTAAGAAGCGGCGGAAGAAAAAGAAGAAGGGGGCCAGGTCGTTCGGCGGGCCGGAGCGGATCGGGCGCTACACGATCCAGGACATCCTCGGCCAGGGCGGGATGGGGACCGTCTATCTTGGCCGCGATCCGGTCATCGGCCGCAACGTCGCGATCAAGGTGATCCGGCTGAGGGACGACATGTCTGAGGAGGAGGCGAGCCAGTACCGCGAGCGCTTCCTGCGCGAGGCGCAGGCGGCCGGCGGGCTGCAGCACCCGAACATCGTCGGCGTCCACGATATCGGGCAGGATCCGATCCAGGGCCAGCCATACATCGTCATGGAGCACGTCCCCGGGCACGACCTCAAGCAGATCATCCGCGCCGAAGCTCCGTTGCCGGCCTGGCGCGCGATCCGCTTCATCGTACCGATCGCCTCGGCCCTCGACTATGCGCACGGCCGCGACATCGTGCATCGTGACATCAAGCCGGCGAACGTGCTGATCAGCGAGGACGGGCACGTGAAGATCACCGATTTCGGTGTGGCGCGCCTGCCGGACTCCGATCTGACGCAGACCAATCAGTTCGTCGGCTCGCCCGGTTTCGTCTCTCCGGAGCAGTTACAGGGGGCCGCCGTCGACGGCCGCTCCGACCTGTTCTCGCTCGGTGTCATCCTGTACCAGCTCCTGACCGGGCATTCGCCGTTCGAGGGGGACAACACGTCCGAGGTGCTCTATCGCATCTCCAATCAGCCGGCGAAGCGGGTGACCGAGGTGATTCCCTCCCTGCCGGCCCAGTTCGACGCCATTATGGACAAAGCGCTCAGCAAGGACCCAGCGGGTCGCTACCAGTCTGGCCGTGAAATGATGGAGGCGCTGATCGCGCTCGAGATATCGGGCGTGATCGAGACTCCGGGGAAGGAGTCCATCAAGGAGATCGACGCGACCACCGGTACACTTCCGCCCGTCGTGCCGCGCGCCCACCGGACGCCCTCTCCGTGGTTCACCCTCAACAACCAGTGGCGCCTCGCCGCTCTCCTGGGCGGGCTGGCTCTGACCTTCGTGCTGTTCAACGTCGGCATCAACCTGCTCCTGCGCGGGCCGCTCGGACAAATGGTGACGAGGGCGCACGCTGCCGAACGGAACGGCCCGGCTCCCTCGGGATCGGGCGTGACCGGCCCGCTTGGGGTGATCGGCGGAATGCTGCGGATCGGATCGGGCGAGACGACGGAGACCCCTGCAGGATCAATTCCCGCTACGGGTGGCCTGGAGGGGGACGATCTCCTCGATTTTCTCCCGCCATCCGCTCACTCGGCATCGGAAGGGACGGCGAAGCTCAGGATCGAACTCGATCATCGACTCGAGTCGGGCCGCCTGATCATCGTCGTCGGAGGGAAGACCGCCCTCTCGAAACCGTTCGATGCGCCGCCAGGCGAGGCCTCTGGATCGTTCAGCCAGTTGCTGTCGATCCCGGCGGGACACCAGGGGATCGAGGTGCAGATCCTGGGTGAGATGGGTGAGATGCGCGCCCGCTCGAGGATCGACGGAACCATCGATCCAGACGAGTTGACCGTTCTGAAGATTGAGCAACGCAATCGCAAGCAGAGACCGATGACCCTCGAGTGGACATCCCCGTAGAGGAACTTCCAGACCCGGGGCACAAGATGATTGTCCAATGGGAGGCGATGATGAGCATGATAAGCGGGAACGCCGCCACGAAGTCGAGCAACCGGAACAGCGAACCTGTCGTTTACATGATCCGCAAGGAGATCCCGCAGCCCCGGCCAAAGCCGCCGGCGAAGCCGAGGCCGAGCGGTATCCAGATGCCGGGCGCACCCGCACCCGCGGGGTCGATCGTCTGCATCGAGGCCGAAATCCCCGATGCTGCGATGGTGCTCATGGGGTCGCAGGAGGCGATCGAGGAGACCGTCCTCGAATCGTCTGCACAGAAGATGCTCCGCAAGCCATCCGCGATGGGCGGGAAATCAATCCACCTGACGATCATGGAGGGGTCCGACGCCGGCCGAACGTTTGATATCACCGGCATCGGGACGTACACCGTGGGCCGTCGGGACTGCGACATCATCCTGGATGATGAGAAGATCTCGCGCAAACACGCCTCGATCATCATCGTACGGGCCGATCAGTACGCCGTCACCGACCTGGCCAGCCGCAACGGCACCTTCGTGAACGGCATCCGCCTCACCAGGCGCAACATCCAGCACAATGATCTGATTCGGGTGGGGAACACCACGCTTCGTTTCACGGTGTTTGATGAACCGGTCCCAGTAGAGAAGTAGTTCCCCGTCTTCCCCGGTCGCCGGCGCGTCCCGCGGTGCGGCTCAGGTTGCGCTGTCCCCTTGTGTCGGATAGTCTCTTCTGCTCATGTCCAAGGAACATCCCACGAACCGGCTCGCCCGGGAGACCAGCCCGTATCTTCGGCAGCATGCCCATAACCCCGTGGATTGGTATCCCTGGGGTAAGGAGGCGCTCGCGCGCGCCCGTGCCGAGAACCGGCCGATCTTCCTGTCGATCGGCTACTCCTCCTGCCACTGGTGTCACGTCATGGAGCGCGAGTCGTTCGAGAATGCCAAAATCGCCGCGCTGATGAACGAGAATTTCGTCAACATCAAGGTCGATCGCGAGGAGCGCCCCGACATCGACGACATCTACATGGCGGCGACGCAGATGCTGAGCGGGCAGGGAGGGTGGCCGAACTCGGTCTTCCTGACTCCGGATCTCAAACCGTTCTTCGCCGGCACCTACTTCCCGCCCGACGCGCGCATGGGGCGGCCGGGATTTGCGCAGGTCCTGCAGTCGATCAGCGAGGCGTGGCGCGAGAAGCGCGACGAGGTGACCAAGGTCTCCAATGAAGTGACGGAGCGGATTCGCAATCTCTCGAAGATGTCCCCCTCCGCGCAGGTCCCGGGACCGGCGCTCCTGAATCGGGCGTTCGGCGATCTGGCGGGACGGTTCGACAACCAGGACGGAGGCTTCGGGGACGCGCCGAAGTTTCCGCACAGCACCGACATTTCCTTCCTGCTTCGTTATCACAAAACGACCGCGAACCCCGAAGCACTTCGGATGGCGGTCATCAGTCTCGACAAGATGGCGCGCGGTGGCATCTACGATCATCTCGGCGGCGGGTTTCACCGCTACTCGGTCGACGCCCGCTGGCTCGTGCCGCATTTCGAGAAGATGCTGTACGACAACGCGCTGCTCGCCCGGGTCTATCTGGAGGCGTCGCGCGCCGTCGCTCCGCTCCCCGTTTCGCCCGCGCTGCGGGAGGGGGGCCAGGTGACCGCCACCTTCTACCGGAGCGTGGCGGCCGAGACGCTCGACTGGATCCTGCGAGAGATGACCTCACCGGAAGGCGGGTTCTACTCGGCCCTCGACGCCGACAGCGAAGGGGTGGAGGGGAAATACTACGTCTGGAAGCCGGCTGAGATCGAAGAGGTCCTCGGCAAGCAGGAAGCGGCAATGCTTTGCGGTATCTACGGTGTGACGTCGGTGGGGAACTTCGAGCACGGCGCCAGCATCCTGCACCTGCGCCGCTCCATTGTGGAAGAGGCGCGCGATCTGAGCACCGACGAAGCGGAGATCCGACTGCGGCTCGCCGGCGCGAAGGCGAAGTTGCTGCGGGAGCGGGAGAAGCGCGTGCGTCCCGGTCGCGACGACAAATCACTGGCCGACTGGAATGCGCTTGTCATTTCGGCGCTCGCCGAGGGAGGCCGGACGCTCCGTGAGGAACGATACCTCGAGGCGGCGCGGAGGGCGGCGCGACTCATTCTCGACAAGATGCGGAAGGACGGACGGCTGCTCCACTCCTATACGGAAGGTGAGGCACGACACGCCGCCCTGCTGCCTGACTATGCCAACCTGATCGCGGCTCTTCTCGATCTCTACGAAGCGACGTTCGAGCCGGTCTGGGTGGAGGAGGCACGCGGTCTCACGACGCAGATGATCGATCTCTTCGCCGACGAGTCGGACGGTGGCCTCTACCTGACCCCGAAGGACCACGAAGCGCTGATCGCGCGGCGGCGCGAGAGCAACGACGGCGCGACGCCGGCCGGCGCCTCGATGGCGGCGTTCGCCCTGCCGCGCCTCGCGGCGCTGACGGGCGATACGAATCTCCTGAAGACCGTCGAAGCGACATTCCGGCTCTACCGGGACACGATCGAGAAGTTCCCGTCGGCCTTCGGCCAGATGCTCTGCGCCCTCGACCAGTACCTCGGCGGCATCAGGGAGGTTGTCATCGCGGGCCGGCCGGGCGACCCGGCGACCTTCCCATTCCTGCAGGCGTTCAGGAATGACTATCAGCCGAACGCGGTGATCGCACTCGCCGACCCGGATGACGCGAGCGCCGCAACGATCCTCCCGCTCCTCGACGGAAAAAAACCGCGCGACGGCAAGCCGCTCGCCTACGTCTGCGAGTCGGGCGCCTGCAAGGCGCCGGTCGCCACCCCCGCTGAGATGAGCCGGGCTCTCGCGTCCCCCCCGAACCCCCCAGCCCGCTGAACGGTCCTCCGTTCCAGCGCGGTCCCCGCGGGGGCGCCGCTAGAGACAGCCCCAGCCAGCCGCGGGATACCTCAGGATGGCCCGCTCTTGACAGGATTGCCGCGCGGATCCTACAGTGGCGGAAACAAGTGCTTTTCCTTCATAGTTTTCGTGGAGTTACAGGATGGCGCGCGGTACAGTAGCGAAGGTCGTTCGTGATCGCGGATTCGGATTTATCCGCGGTAACGATGGGAAGGATGTCTTCTTCCATCGTTCGGGTCTGGTCGGTCTCAACTTCGATGATCTCGAGCAGGGGACGAGCGTCGACTTCGAGGTCGAGCAAGGACCCAAGGGTGTTCGAGCCGCCAACGTCAGGGAAGCCTCTGGCGGCGGCGACGACGCCCCGTCCGAATAGGCGAACCTTCCGCCCAGATCAACCGGCATGTGCACCCCCATGTAGGGCGCGTCAGGTGAATATGCGCGCCCAAATGCCGGACCACCAGCGCGACGCGCGCGCGACTCCAGTCAAGATGCCGGAATGCGATTCGCCGTGAGAGCGGCGACGAGGCGGTCGTGAGCACGAAAGGGCGGAGGACGAAGCGTCGCGGAGGCCGGAAGACCGCGAGCGACCGGCGCGTACCGGCGCGGCGCCCTCCCGCCCGGGACGCGAGCCGACGACCGCCACGCGGCGTCGCTGAGCGCCACCATGAGGGTCCCCGCCCGCGCCGCTTCCTGGCGACCGGACATCTGATCGATTCGGGGCTGATGTCCCGATTCCTCAGCGTCGTCGTCGAGAACGGTGGATCGTACGACCTGCATCGGTTCGACATCGGGCGCACGGTGCAGGATTTCTCGACGGTCGAATTCACGGTCAAGGCGTCAGACGCGGCGAGTTTCGATCGGATCCTCGACAACCTGATCGATCTCGGCTGCCACCCGAAGGATTCGGCCGACTCCGTCCTGAAGCCGTCCAGCAAGAACGGCACCGTCCCGGATGATTTTTACTCCACGACCAATTACCGGACGGTGGTACGCGTCGGCGGCCGCGAGATCGACGTCGAGGGGCAGCGGATGGACGCCTGCCTCGTCGTCAGGAACGGCCGGGCCATCTGTACCGGACTGCGTGACGTGCGCCGGGGGGATCGGGTCGTCTGCGGGCACGACGGCGTCGAAGTCTTCCCGCCCTTCAAGAAGCGCGAGCGCGAGGATTTCGTCTTCATGGCGAGCGACGTCTCGTCTGAGAAACGGGTCGAGTTGACGGTGGCGGGGATCGCCCGCCTGATGAAGGAGATCAAGAATGAGCGGGGGCGGATCGTGGCGGTCCCCGGCCCGGTCGTCGTGCACACCGGCGGCGGCGAGCACCTCGGGCGGATCCTGAGAGACGGGTACATCGATGCCATTCTCAGCGGTAACGCCCTCGCCGTGCACGACATCGAACGGGCGCTGTACGGGACGTCGCTCGGCGTCCACCTCGACACCGGCATCCCGGTCACCGAGGGGCACCGCAATCACATGCGCGCGATCAACACGATCCGGCGGGCGGGGTCGATCGCTGCGGCGGTTGGCCAGGGCATCCTGCTCTCGGGGGTGATGTACGAGTGCGTGAAGAAACGCGTGCCGTTCGTCCTGGCTGGCAGCATCCGTGACGACGGGCCGATGCCGGACACCGTCATGGATCTCATCCGCGCCCAGGAGCAGTACGCCGAACTCCTGCGTGACACCCGCGTCGTCCTGATGCTCGGCACGATGCTGCACTCGATCGGGGTCGGCAACATGATCCCGGCCTGGGTGCAGACGATCTGCGTCGACATCAACCCGGCCGTCGTGACTAAACTTTCCGACCGCGGCTCCGCCCAGACGATCGGCGTCGTCACCGATGTCGGCCTCTTCCTGCGCCTGCTCGCGGACGAGTTGTCAGCGGGGTAAAGGCGGTTTCGTCGCGCAGTAGCGGTAGCTGATCCATCCGTCGCCGGCACTGGCGTCGGGGGAGACATCGACCATCCGCGCCCCCGCGCCCTCGAGCAGCCCGACCACTTCCTGCTTCGCGATCGGGTGCATCGTCATGTCGGATC
>JAPUIN010000091.1 GCA_027297005.1 Acidobacteriota bacterium | reverse complement strand
CGTGGATGAATCGCCGTAATGCCCGTCCAACAGGAAGGACCGCTCGTAGGAATGGCTGTGGCCGGTGAGGATCAGGTCGACCCCCAGATCTTCGAGAACCGGCAGAGCATTCTCACGCATCTCGACGAGCTCGATTTCGGTATCGGAATCATGAGAGCCCTTGCTGTAGGGGGGATGGTGCCAGAAGGCGATCACCCAATCTTGCGCCGTATCCATCAAATCCTGCTTGAGCCACTGGAGCATCGCTCCCTCGGGCGGAGCGGATCGGTCGACATCGAAGGAGTTCAGGCTGACGAAGTGGATATTGCCGAAGTCGAAGGAGTAATAAGCCTCGGTCCCGGAGGGGATCGGCATCTCCGCCATCGTCGTCGGCAGGGTGAAGATCGCGTAATACGGGCCCAGCTCGGAGGCCGAGGAGGCGGCGATCCCGTCGTGGTTGCCGAACGTGGGCCATAGCACGGAGCGGCGCAGCATGTCCGGAAAAGTCTCGAAGACCGCCGCCTGATACTCGTCGTCGGTGCCGGTCGGATAGGCATTGTCACCCAGCATGAGCCACAGATCTGTGTGGGTCCCGGTGGCGAAGGTCAGGTAGGCGTCGCGCACCGCACGGGCGTTGGCATTCGCCGTGCCGGAATCACCGAGCGCCCAGATGCGGACCGACCGGTGGGTGCCCGGCACCGGGGCGGTGCGAAAAAAATGATCCGAATCGCCGCCGGCGAACAGCTCCGTGCTGCTGCCGACGGAGTAGTAATAGACCGTGTCCGGGTCCAGTCCCGAAAGGATCACTTCGTGGTTCGTCGTCGGTGCCGGGTCGTCTACGAGCATGTTCAGGTTCCCCGGATCGATCCCGTAGTCGACCCGGCTGTCGGTAAGGCTATCGGTGCGCCAGCGGACCACTATCTGGGTGTCGGTTCCGTTCTGCAGGTACGGGCCGCGTGGCGGCGGCAGCGCAAGGTTCATGACGAGCCGGGGAACCAGGACCAGATCGCTAGAGGGAAGCGGCGCGTTCCAGACGCCGACGGCAAGGACGTTATCACCGTCATGCAGAGCGGGGACCGCTGCGTCGGAGATGTTCTGCAGCTGGCCGTAGTCGGGTGATGTGCCGTTACTCGATTCGTGCAGTGTCGCCCGGGTATCCCACTGGGGCTCTCCATCGCGAGGCATCTGGGGGGAGCGATAGACCTCGACGCCGTTGATCCAGGCGACATAGCCGTCGTCCCAATCCGACCCGAGGAACAGGCTGGACACCGCCGATGAGTCATCGAGATGAAACACGGCCCGGGTGTAGACGGATGCGGTTCCAATGGGCACCGCGGTCTGGATCAGGTTGATCGCTCCTCCGGTCGTGCTTTGCTCGTATCCGATCCCGTAGGTACCCGAAAGCCACCCGGTGAGCGGGAATCCTTCCGCCGTCCATTCCGCTCCCATGATGCCGGGGTTCGAACCGTTGGCGAGATACTGTATTGCGGTTCCGGCCTCGACGAGTGTTTCCCCCTGCGCCCACAAGGAACCAGGAACGACGGACAAGATGAGAATGAAGATCGAAGTTGCCCGCATCACTCGATCAATCCCCGGTCGAACCGACCCGCGAGGCCGCCGGCTCCAGACGCTGCAACCGATCATGGATCTCACGCTCCAACTCCCGATAGGCGGAAGTTTGCCGCCGTCCTGCCGGAACCGTCGCCAGCGCGAACCGTGCGCGCTCAAGGGCGATACGCGCATCATCCGGACGTCCGGCTCCTTCCAGGATCTCGGCGCGTAATACGAGCCACGTGACATCGATGTTCGCCGATCGCTGCAGATGGTCGAGACGGGAAAGCGCGGCTTCGATCCGACCGAGGTCCCGTTCCAGCTGCAGAGCCTCCAGGTGCAGGGTCACCGGCTCGCCCAGAACCGCCAGGCCCTGTTCGAGTCCATGCAATGCCTTCTCGCGATAATCTGGACCGGACCCCAGCAGCGAGCGGGCGCGCGCCAGGTACCATTCGGGCGGGGGATTCTTCCCCGCACGGATCGAAAAATCGATCGCCCGATCGAACGCGATCGAGGCCTTCTCCGGTTCGTTCGACTCCCGGTGGGCGCGACCCAGGAGAGCCCAGGCCGTCGCGTCGTCGGCGGTGGTCTCGAGATATCGTTCGAGGGCGGTGACCGATTGAGTCAGCCGACCCGTCTCGAGCCACAATCTCCCCAGACCCAGGTCAACCCGGGTGAGCTGCGGGTCCAGCCGGCGGCAGCGCTCGTAATCGGTCTGCGCCGCTCGCCAATGCCTGTGGCTTCGGTACAGCGCGGCGCGCTCCAGGTAGAGCTCAGCATTCGCCGGCTCGGTGGTGATCCGCGCGCTCAGATGCTCGATCCGTTCCTCCGGGGCTGAGTGAGCACGGATGGGGGAGGGGAGTAAAATAAGCAAGATGAGCCACAGGAGGATTGCCCAGAGGGTCAGTTCCTTGAGCCCCCCCGCGATACGGAGGTTATTCCCGGGTATATTTCCGGTGGTCTTGATCTCCATCAGGTAACGAAATATACGCCGAAAAAGGCGTTATGTCAGGGCGGAATCATTCCCGAAAGGTCGATCATTGCTGAAGATCTTCATCGATGCAGACGGCTGTCCGGTCAAGGATGAGGTCTATCGGGTCGCCAGGCGCTATGGTCTCGAGGTGGCGCTGGTGGCGAACTCCAGGATGCATGCTCCGAGCGACGCGACGATCGAGATGATCGTCGTGGACGGGAAGTTCGACGCGGCCGATGACTGGATCGTCGAGCATATCGGCGAGAACGACGTCGTGATCACCGCCGATATCCCGCTCGCTTCCCGCTGCCTGAAGAAAATGGCGATGGTGCTGCGCCCGACGGGGCGTGATTTCACCGAAGAAAATATCGGGGACGCCCTTGCCACCCGCGAGCTGATGTCTTATCTGCGCGATCTCGGAACGCTGACGGGAGGTCCGGCCCCGTTTGAGAACAAGGATCGCTCCCGCTTCCTGCACCGTCTCGACGAGATCGTTCAGCGCACCCGCCGGAAGAACCAGCGCCGTCCTTCCGGGGATTGAGGCGCGGCTGTCCCGGCCCCCCGATTCAGGCCCGGTCGGCCTGCATCCGGGCCGCGGGTCGCCGACCAGGCTTTTCTCGGGCACCGCGCGGCGGGTGGGCGGGAATCAGGCATTCGGGCCGGTCGCCGATCAGGTCCTGGCGTCCCGCTCCCATGAGCGCGTCGCGGACCTCGAACCAGTTTTCCGGCTTGAAGTACTGTAACAGCGCCCGTTGCACCCG
>JAPUIN010000090.1 GCA_027297005.1 Acidobacteriota bacterium | reverse complement strand
CACCGTGGCCAGAAGCGAGCGGGTACAGGGCTTCCGGCTCACACCCGGGGGGGATTTCCATCCGCTGCGATCTGTCCAGCTCGGCTCACTGGAGGCCGAACAGAACGCCTCATCTCACGCCAGGCGACGGCCCAGGACCTTCTCCACTTCCTGGATCGGCACGGCGCCGGACCGGATCACAGAGGGCGGATCCGTGGTGAGATCGAGGATGGTGGAGGCTTGGCCTCCGCGGGTCACTCCCCCGTCGAGAATCAAATCGACCGATCCTCCGATCGCGTGCTCGACCTCGGCGGCCGATGATGGTGCCGGGTGACCAGAGAGGTTTGCGCTCGTCGATACGAGCGGTACACCCGCCGCACGAGCGAGACCGCTGGCGATCAAATTCGGTGAGAGACGCACCCCAACGGTCCGTCTGCCCCCCAGCACGCGCGAGGGAATGGCTTCGGCGGCCGCGAAGACCAGGGTGAGGGCTCCGGGCCAGAACGCCGCGGCGAGCCGGGCTGCGGTGTCAGGAAATTCTCTCACGCAGCGCTTCAGGGAGGATTCGTCCCCCGCGATCAGGGGCAGGGCCATGCGCTCCGGCCGCCCCTTCGCTTCGAATATTCGATCGATCGCGTCGGGGCTGAACGGATCGGCCCCGATCGCGTAAAACGTCTCGGTGGGATACGCGACTAAGCGTCCCTGCCGCAGGAGCCTGGCGGCGCGGGTCAGCAGGCGCCGATCGGGCGCCTCGGGATTGATCGTTATGACATGATTCATGGGATCCGGTTCGTGCAACCGATTCTGACACCACTATAGATCAGTTCTCTCGGAGATCGATCCGAATCGGTCCCGGGAGGAGGATGACGGCGATTATGAAACACTCCTCGCGCCTCGTGGAAAGCGCACGCAACACGGCAATCCAGCGTGCCCGTGCGCTTGAGGGGGATGCGAAGGAACGGCGGCGGTCGGGCCTGTACATCGCATGGGGACGACACCTGGCGATGGAGGCACTGGACGCACGGGCCGAGATCGACACGGCGTTCGTATCGTCGGCGCTCGACGGGACCGCCGAGGGGCGGCGAATCTGGTCCCGGCTGCAGGCCACGGGGAGGCGCCTTATCCGGACCCGTCCACGACTCCTCGATCGGATCGTCGCAGGATCGGCCGATCAGGGGATCGTACTGCTGATTCGACGCCGCGCGTACGCTCTCGAGGATCTCGCCGCTCCCGCCGTCTCGCTCGTGGTGGTGGCTCACGGCGTACAGGATCCGGGGAATCTGGGATCGATCGCTCGATCCACACTGGCACTCTCGGCGGATGCCTTGGTCACCCTGGAGGGTTGTGCCGATCCGTACGGAAGCCGGGTGGTGCGCGCCGCAATGGGCGCTCACTTCCGCCTCCCGATCCTGTGCGCATCGTCGCGCGACTGCCTCGCAGCCCTGCGCCACGCGCAACTGGCGATCGCGGCGTCCGATCCGGAAGGAACGATCCCTCCCGATCGGGCCGATCTGGTTCGCCGGGTCGCCATCCTTGTCGGGAGCGAGGGTCGGGGCCTGCCGGCCCCCTTGCTGCGGGAATCGGATCAGCGGATCCGCATTCCGATGCGCCCGGGCATCTCCTCACTCAATGTCCACGCGGCGACGGCGATCCTCCTGGCCGAGGCCGGGCGCCAGCGTGGCTACGAGGATTGCAGCTGAACACCGAGGCAGGCATTCCGACGCAATACCCGGACAGGCTGCTAGCCGGAAGTCTGCCGCCGACCCGCCGCCGAGCGCGGACGGGAGGGAGCCTCCAGGCGGGCGAGCGGGAGCGTGAACGTGAAGACCGATCCTTGCCCCGGGTCGCTCGCCACCCGAATGGAGCAGCCGTGCAGACGGAGGATGTCGCTCACGATCGAGAGCCCGATCCCGGTCCCTTCATAGCGACGGCTGGGCTTCGAGTCGATCTGGTAGAAGCGCTCGAAGATCCGCTTCTGTTCATCCGTCGTGATGCCGACCCCGGTATCGGCAACGTCGATCTCGATGAACCCCTTCGGACCCCGCCGCGCTGCGATCCGGATCTCCCCCTTATCACGGTTGAACTTCACCGCGTTCGTCAGCAGGTTCGTCAGCACCTGGACCACCTTCAAGCGATCTCCCCGGACCACGAGATCGTTAGTCTCGTACTGGGTGGAGAGCGTGACGTTCTTCCTCTTCATCCGATCACCGACCATCTCGATGGCCTCGTCGATGAGCTGCCACAGGGGGACGTTTTCCAGGTAGAGCTGTGTCTCGCCATTCTCCATGCGTGAGAAGCTCAACAGATTGTCGATCATCTCGATCAATCGATCGATGTTCTTGAGCGCAACGAGCAGCCCCCGCTCCTGTTCCGGAGTCAGGGGACCCAGCTTGCGCTTCAGGATCATCTCCGTGTAGCCCTTGATGGAGACGAGCGGCGTGTGCAGCTCATGGGAAACGTTGGCGAGAAGATTCGATTTCATCTCGTCCAGCGATTTGAGCTCAGCGTTGACCGTCTCCAGTTGCTCATTGCGCTGCGCCAGCGTCTTCTGGGTCGAGGCCAGGTCACCGTACGCCACCTCGAGATCGGCCTTCGCCCTGGACAGATCCTCCAGACTTTCGCGGACCCGGCGCTCCCCCTGAAGCCTATCGGTGACCTCACGGGCCATGAGGATGACCCCAACACCGGGATCGCCTGACGGTCGCACCGGCCCGGCGATCAAATCAGCGTACCCCTCGGCAGGCTTTCTGATCTCGACCCCATCGCGCCGCACCTCCCCTTGAAGACCACCGGAGAGAAGAGCTTCCGCGACCCCCGGATCGGCCAGCCGCTCTCCAAGAGCCCGCGCCGCGGCGTCACGCGATGCGCCCACCCACTCGCCTCGGGAACCTCCGAAAAGCCGGCAGAAGGCAGGGTTGGCGATCACGACTTCGGCGTGACCGGCCCGCCATCCGAGCACGAGGATGCCGTCCCCGGTCGCTTCGAGCGTTGCCCGCAAGCGATTCTCGCTCTCCACAACGGCGCGCTGCAGCCGCGCCCGCTCCGTCAGATCGGCGACCGTGCCGATCACCCCCCTCCGACCACGGAAATCGACGCAGGCCCATGCGATACGCGCTTCGATCGGGCGATCGGCTCGCCGGGCCAGGAAGCAGACGATCTCTCCCCGGGCTGCGCCTCCCCCCTCCGCCTCCTGGAGGAGTTCTGCCACTCGCAGCACGTCGCGAGTGTCAACGATTTCCTTGAAGGGCATATCGCGCAACGCCTCCGGCTCTATCGCGATCATCCGTGCCAGCGCGGGATTGCTGTACACCAGCAGCCCATCCTGGACGATGAACATCCCGTCGCTCATCCCCTCAACGAGGCGCCGGTATCGCTCCTCGGACTCCCGCAGCTTCCCATCGAGCTGCTCCTCCTCGGACACATCGCGCACGGCGAGCAGAATCCCGACGGTGGAACCGTCCTCGCCACTGGGGCCGGCCGAGAGGCGCGCAGGGAATTCGCGCCCATCGCGGCGCACGAGGCGGACCGATTCGGAGATCCCAGCCTCCCGGACCGAGCGTCGGGAGAGCTTCGGCAGGATCCGCTCCCATTCTCCCGGAGCGAAAAGCGCTTCGACATGTCGATCCAGGATCTCGTCCCCCTGCCACCCGGTCAGCGCGACAGCACCGCGGCTGAAGGTGATCACCTGCCAATCGCCGTCGATTCCGATCAACGCGAGGTCCGGTGGTCCGGCGGACAGCGAACGGACCTCCTCACTACGGCTCGTGGCCCGCGTGATCTGTTCCCGCAGGGACTCCAGCAGGGTGTTGAGTTCCGAGGCGAGTTCGCCGAGGGCCGGCTCGGCCTCGGGGGAAAAACTGCCGACACGTGGATGGCGGCGGAGCTCCCGCACCTGCGTGGTGAAGCGGCGCAGCGAGCGGCGGAGGAGACCGATGGCGAGCAGGCAGAGGATGACCGCCACCGCGCCCGCCACGAGCGAGGCGACCGGGACGAAGTTCAGTGCAGCATCACTCGAACCGCTCATGTCGACGCCGCTCCCCGCCGGCGATACGCATCGGCCCCGGCATGGTCGATGCGCGACCGATCACGCCAATCCCGGTCCCCGGTGCTTCAACTCAGGGAATGGGGGAGCCGGATGGGCGAAATAGAAACCTTGTCCGTACCTCACCCCGAGCGCGCAGACCGTGCGGCATTCCTCCTCCGATTCAATCCCCTCCGCGATCACCTGTGCTCCGATCCTCGCGCCGACCTGCATTAACGACTGAACGAGGTGCTGCTTGATGAGGCTCTGATGGACGTTCTTGATCAGGGAGATATCAATCTTGAGAAACTCGGGTTGAATTTCCGTGATGCTATGCAGCGAGGAATAGCCGGTACCGACGTCGTCAATCGCGATGAGAAAGCCCTGCCTGCGTATCGCGGACAGCTCGCCGCAGAATTCCTCGAGATCGTCGATCGCGCAGCGCTCAGTGATCTCCAGGACGAGGTTACGCGGCTCCAGGTCGATCTCCGCCAGCAGCCCTTCAAGCCGGTCACATGTGGAGCCCGGCGATCGGAGGGCCTCGGGCAGTGCGTTGACGAAAAGCTTGACGGACGATCCCACGCCCCGCGCATTGCGCACCGCCTGCGTGCGGCACAACACATCGAGCTCTCCCGACAGTTGCGCGCTGTCGGAACACGCAAACAGCGCCTCCGGCACCTCCAGCCGCGTATTGGCCGGCCCGCGGGTGAGGGCTTCATACCCCATGATCGCTCCGATTTCCATATCGACGATCGGCTGGTAGTGGGTCGTCAGGGTGCCCCCGCGCAGGATGCTCCGGAGCTCCGCCACGCGTTCCTGCTGCTGCCTGTCGGTCGCCCGAAATGTCATCGCCCGGGCCTCACTGATCGCGTGCGCGATCCGTCTCTCGAACCGAGCGATCGAGCTGCCCGACACGATGGCGTGCCCGAGATTGAAATCAAGCAGGCCCGATCGCAACCATGAAGCGAGATCTTTCCGCTCGCGGATCCGCGCTCCGATCCTTTCAGCGATCTCAGCCAGCTCGGCGAGCGTCGGTCCACCCGGCCCCCGCCCCTCCTCGAAAAAAATGAGAAAGCCGCTGCCGCCAGTTCCCTCGATCGCAATAAGGGCGCTGTCCGGGAGTTCCGTCCCCTTGAGGCTCCCCAGAAGGGAGGCCACCGAGGCCAGGATGCGGTCTCCGACCTCCCAACCGTGGGTCGCCTCAAGGGTCCCGAAATTCGGGAATTCCAACGTCAGGATCCCGAGGCGCAGACCGGAGGCCCGGCGCTTCAGCTCGTCGCGGTGGGCCTGATAGACCGACAGACCCGTGATCCGATCGTACAGCACGCCGTGCAGTTCCAAGTAACCGGCCCGCAGGCGCCGGGCGTGGTCGCCGACCCCGGGGATGGAGAGCAGGGATGGGCGTGCCAGAGGCTCGGTCACGACGTGGCCCTCTCATCGGCACCCAGCGAATCAAAA
>JAPUIN010000009.1 GCA_027297005.1 Acidobacteriota bacterium | reverse complement strand
TGCGCGAGTAGGTGGAGAAGTCAGCGTCGGGGAGTGCGACAGGTCACCGCTCAGCGCGTCTGGTGCGAACGCCTTCGCCAGCCCGAAGTCGAGGACCTTCACCTTGCCGTCGGGCGTCACCTTCACGTTCCCCGGTTTCAGGTCCCGATGGATGATCCCCTTCTCGTGCGCGGCCTCGAGCCCTTCGGCGATCTGGCGGCAGACGGTCAGCGCCTCATCGATCGGCAGGGGGCCGTCCTCGATCCGCTCCGCGAGTGTTGCGCCGGGGACCAGTTCGAGCACGAGGTAGCGGACGCCGTCGGATTCCTCCAGACCGTAGATCGCCGCGATGTTCGAATGGTTGAGCGCCGCCAGCAGCCGTGCTTCTTGCCTGAATCGGGCGAGCCGTTCCTGGTCCTGCGCGAAGTCGTCGGGGAGGACCTTGATGGCCACTTGGCGACCCAGCACGGTGTCGTCGGCATTCCAGACCACACCCATGCCGCCTTCGCCGATCTTCTCGACGAGCCGGTAATGCGACAACATCCCGCCGGGGCTCAGTGGCATGGCTCTCTCGATGGCGCGTGTTCAATCAGGCGGACGAGGAGTCGATCAGGTCGGGTAGTCCCTCATCCGCAAGAAGGCCGAATGATATCTCGGATTGTGCCGGACCTTCATCCAGCGGCACCGGCTCGAAATGCTCCAGACACTCTTCCCTGGTGTCATGGACCAGGCTCTCCCACTTTCCCGTCAACTCGAAGACCTGTCCATCCACCGTGTGCCAGAGATGCAGGGACTCGCGGGTCACCTTCGAAACCTCCAGGGCCTGGCACGGCGGGTAACTCGCAGGCGTGCGCATCTCTTCGAGGGGGATGATCGGTTCCCCGCAGTCCGCTCCCTCCTCATGAGGGCGGATCTCACCACTCCTCCATGAGGGGACGAGCCGTTCGGAGACGTAGAGGACCTTTCCCTTGACCGGCCAGGTGGGCGGGCTCTTCTTTGCCGCGCACCCCGCGAGAGAGGCGACAATAAGGAGGACCAGGATCCGCAGCGCAGCCGTCAGCATTTGCCATCTCCGTTTAGCCGGACACGACGTGCCGGGGCCTGAGGACATGGTGCGTTGAGTGCTCCCTGGAAAATGAGATTGTCGCGAACCCAACCTTTCCGGCCGGGGTCCGTCTACGGTGTAGGCTAATCATAACGCTGAACGAGGATTACGGGGAACCCGGACAAGGTGCCTGTGCCGTCACGAACTCTTCACAAAAGCGGCACAAAGAATGCTATTCTCCACCGCCGATTCGCTGGACGGTCCGGGATTTTTCGACACGGAATGCGGTCTGACATAGGGCTCTAATCCCTTTGGCGTCATCAAGTTCGCCCCAGAAGACCCCTCCCGGCCAGGGCGTGACCAGGATCGTTCGGGTCCCACTCACTCTCGTGCTGTTGTTTTTCCTCTACGCCTTCCTCGTCAGCATCGGAATGCTCAGCAAGGCGTTCCAGCTGTTCGGCGGAGGGTTCGTCGACGGCCTGCTCGAGACCGCGTCGAACCCGGTGATCGGGCTGTTCGCCGGCATCCTGGCGACGACGCTGGTGCAGTCCTCCTCCACGACAACCTCCCTCGTCGTCGCGATGGTGGGGAGCGGGACGATGTCGGTGGCGACGGCGATCCCGGTCATCATGGGGGCCAACATCGGGACGTCGGTGACCAACACCCTCGTCAGCCTGGGACACCTGCGGCGGGGGAGGGAGTTCTATCGCGCGTTCTCGGCGTCGACGGTACACGATTTCTTCAACATCATCGCGGTGCTGATCCTCTTTCCGCTTCAGGTCGGCACCAACTTCCTCGGCATTCTGTCCACCTCGGCGGCGAATCTTTTCGAACAGGTAGGGGGCTTCACCTTCTCGAGCCCGCTCAAGATGGTGACCGCCCCGGCCGTCAATGCCGCCGTGGCGCTGCTGGGAGAGAAGCCGCTGCTTCTGGTGTTCGCCGCCCTGGCGATCATGTTCCTCTCGTTGCATCGTCTGGTGGTCACGCTGAAAGCGCTCGTGCTGGGGCGGATCGAGTCGTTCTTCGACCAGATCATATTCAAGAATGCGGGCCGCGCGATGCTGCTCGGTCTCGCGCTCACGGTCCTCGTTCAGTCGAGCAGTATCACGACGTCGCTCGTCGTGCCGCTCGCCGGGGCGGGGATCCTGACGCTGCGGCAGATCTTCCCCTACACCCTGGGAGCAAACGTGGGGACGACGATTACGGCGATGCTCGCCGCGCTGGCGGTCGGAGAGGTGAGCGCGGTCACGGTCGCCTTCGCGCACCTGTTCTTCAACCTCTGCGGGATCACTCTGATCTGGCCGTTACCATCGATCCGGAAGATTCCGATGAACCTGGCGAACCGGCTGGCCCGCCTGGCGAACCGAAACCGCTGGCTGCCGCCCGTTTACATCCTCGTCTGCTTCTATCTGGTGCCGTTTATCGTTATCATGATCTTGAGGTGACGCGATGTTCAAAGAGTTCTTCAGCATCTTTCAGAGAGAAGATTTGCTGCATCAGGCGTTCGATAGGTCCCACGAGATGCTGCGCGACGACAAGGAGATGTTCGAGGCCGCCATCTGCTCGCTCAGGGAGCGCGACGACGCGCGCCTGGATATCGATGTTTACGCGAAGGATCAGCGGATCAACGCCTACCAGCGGGAGGTCAGGCGGAAGGTGTTCACGCACCTGACGATTGCGCGGGGGCGGGATCTGCATGCCGGCCTGGCGCTCGTCAGCGTGGTCATTGACATCGAGCGAATCGGCGATTACGCGAAGAACATCGTCGAGCTGGCCCTCAATCACCCCGGGCGGCTGAAGTGCGGTCCGCACGAGGAGATGGTGCGGCGGATCGAGACGACCGTGAAGACGATGTTCGCCCTGCTGCTCGAGGCGATGCCGGCCAACGACGAGGCGAAGGCGAAGGAGATCATGTCAGAGCATTGGTGGATCGCCCGACGCGGCGATGAGATCGTCGACACCC
>JAPUIN010000089.1 GCA_027297005.1 Acidobacteriota bacterium | reverse complement strand
CGAGGACCTGCGCCGCGCCGGTATTCTGTGGCGTGGCGACCGGATCGTCTATCGCCGGGTGAGGGTCCTCGACCCGGCCTACGTGATCTACGACCGCTTTCGGGCCGACAACGTTCCGCGCTTGCTCGAATCCCTCACGCGACTCGGCATCCATTCGGCCGGCCGATTCGGGTTCTGGGAGTATTCCTCGATGGAAAGCGCCATCCGGGCCGGCATGGATCTCGCGGCGCGGATCGGGCCGGGGATCGGCGCGCGCGCGCGCGCGGAAGCCTGAGATGTGCGGCATCGGAGGGATCGTCTACCGCGACAGGACGCGACCGGTCGACCGCGCAGTCCTTACCGCGATGGGGGACGCCATGGCCCACCGCGGTCCGGACGATGCCGGCGAGTGGTCGGCGGCGGGGGCCGGCCTGGTCAGTCGGCGCCTTGCGATCCTCGATCCTTCGCCCGCGGGTCACATGCCGATGGAGAGCG
This sequence comes from Acidobacteriota bacterium, assembly GCA_027297005.1. The sequence goes on along the minus strand of JAPUIN010000089.1, from coordinate 8,998 downwards.
AGGACGGACGCGTCGTGATCGTCTTCAACGGTGAGATCTACAACCACATCGAGCTGCGGGAAGAGCTGAAACGGAGCGGCGTGCGCCTGCGCTCCGGCAGTGACACCGAGGTGCTGCTCCATCTGTATCTGCGCAGCGGCATCGAGGCGGTTGAGAAATTGATCGGCATGTTCGCCTTCGCCGTCTGGGACGCCCGACGGGGGGCGCTCATCCTCGGCCGCGATCGCCTCGGCGTCAAGCCGCTTCTCTACCGGATCGATGACGAAGGACTGCGCTTCGCTTCCGAAATGCGCGGACTGCTGGCCGAGCCAGGATTCTCCCCCGAGCCGGATCCGGAGGCGATCCACCACCTGCTGGCGCTGCGCATGGTCCCCCACCCGCGCACCGCCTTCCGCGATGTGTCGCAGCTGGCGCCGGCCCATCTTCTGGTGTTCGAAGGGGGGAAGATCACAAAGCGACGCTATTGGAGCCTGCCGGATCCCGATCACCAGCCGGAGCGACGCCGGGGCGAGTTGACCGAACGCTATCGCTCGCTGATGGACGAGGCAGTGAAGATGCGTCTCAGGAGCGACGTGCCGCTGGCTCTCCTGCTGTCCGGGGGGCTCGATTCGACGGCCGTCGCCTATCATATGCGGCGCAACTCGACCCGCAATTTCACTGCCTTCACGATCGGATTCCCCGAGTCGGATTACGACGAGAGATCGCAGGCGCGGCTTGTGGCCGATCGCTTCGGCATCGATCTGCACGAGATCGAGGTGGGCCGAAGGAGCTTCGACGACCTGCCGAAGATCGTCTCTCACATGCAGGTGCCGTTCGCGGATCCATCGCTGCTGCCGATGTGGACCCTGGCGCGCGAGGTGTCCCGCCACGTGAAGGTGGCGCTGGTCGGGGATGGCGGTGACGAGATGTTCGGCGGTTACGACCGCTACCGTGCCCACATCATGGCAGACCGGTACGGCTGGATTCCCGGCCTGATCTCGCGCTCGCCGTTCTTCGCTCTGCTCGAGGCGGTCTCTTCGGAAAAAAGCCGCCGTAATCTGCCGGGGCGGGTGCGGCGGTTCCTCGAAGGGTGGGAGCTTCCGGCCCGCGAGCGCAACGCCCTGTGGCTGGCGAACCCCGGCGCGCGCCGCATCTCCCGACTGTACAGCCGCGAGTTCGCGGCGCAGGTCGCCGGAATCGATCCGACGCGGGCGCTCGGCACGATCGAGAACGCGTGGCGATCGCCGACGATGCTCGCCTCGATCATGCGCGCCGACCAGGAGCGCTACCTGCCGGACGATCTTCTGTTCAAGGCCGACATCACCTCGATGGCATTCGGTCTCGAGCTGCGGAGTCCGTTCCTGGATCATCGCATCGTCGAGCTGGCCGCGTCGATCCCGACACGGGATAAGGTGCGCGGCGGGCGCGGCAAGTGGTTCCTGCGCCGCGTGTATGAGGGAAGGATTCCCCGGCCGGTCCTGCGCGGCCGCAAGGCGGGGTTCGGAATACCGCTCGATCACTGGTTGCGCGGTGACCTCTACGAGGTGGCGAGGGATCTCCTTCTCGGCCCGGGCGCGCTCTCGCGGCCGTATCTGAACCGCGATGCGGTGGCGGCGGTCCTCAAGATCCATCACGCCGGTCAACGCAATTACGACGAAATGATCTGGACGCTGCTGGTCTTCGAGACCTGGCTGCAGGTCATGCGGCCCGGTGCGGTGAGGGCGGCAGCGTGATCGAGCGGGACGTGCGTGTCTGCCACGTGATCACGCGGCTTGAGCTGGGAGGTGCGCAGGACAACACGCTGTACACCGTCACCCATCTGCGCCCTCCGTTCCACGCCAGCCTGATCTGCGGCCCGGGCGGGTATCTCGATGCCGAAGCCCGGGCGCTGCCGGGCGTCGATCTCTCGTTCGTCCCCTCGCTCGTGCGGCCGATCCGGCCCTGGCAGGATTTCCTGGCCGTGAAGAGTCTCGCCCGACTCATGCGGCGTGACCGTCCACGGATCGTCCACACGCATTCGTCGAAGGCGGGGATCGTCGGCCGGGTCGCCGCGCGACTGGCGCGTGTCCCGATCATCGTCCACTCGATTCACGGCTTCGGGTTCAATCGTGAACAGCCAGCCGCGCTGCGTGCCCTGATCGTGGCGGCGGAGCGTGCCGTGGCGCCCCTGACGACGCACTTCATCGCCGTTTCGCGCGCCAACCTGGAGGAGGGGTACGCGAGAGGGATCATCCCCCGAGATCGCTCCAGTCTCATCCGCAGCGGTATCCGGCTCGCTGAATTCGAGCGGGCGGGCACGCGGCGCGTCGAGCACCGCGAGGCGCTGCGCGGGGAGATCGGCCGGCCGGCCGGAACCCCGGTGGTCGGCATGATCGCCTGCCTGAAGCGGCAGAAGGCACCGCTCGATTTCGTGGAGATGGCGGCCCGGGTGGCCCGCGAATATCCTCAGGCGTCATTCGTTCTGGTCGGTGATGGTGAGCTGCGGGAGTCAGTGAAGGAGCGTGCCGCCTCCCTCGGACTGTCGAACCGGATCCACTTGCTTGGCTGGCGGCGGGACATCCCGCGCCTCCTGGCGGCGCTCGACGTCATGGTCCTCACTTCCCTGTGGGAGGGGCTGCCGCGTGTCCTTCCCGAGGCGATTGCGACCGGCGTGCCGATCGTCGCCACGGCCGTCGACGGCACGACCGACATTCTGAAGGATGGCGAGAACGCGCTCGTGTGCCCGGTTCATGATTCCGAGCGAATCGCGTCCGCAGTGGTTCGCTTCCTGAAGGAGCCGGGCCTCGGCTCGAGACTTGCGTCGCGGGCTCGGGCGGTGCTCGGCCAGTTCGACATCGACGGCATGGTCCGGGCGCAGGAAGCCCTCTATCGACGTCTCCTCGAGGGGATCCGGGGGTGTGAGGCGAGCGGGGTGGAGCCGAGCGGGCCGGTCTTAGGGTCCCTGAGAGCGAAAGTTAATAATGATATGACCCCGAACGGGTGAATCGGGCGTCTGAGGAGACCCTCCCGATCCGGGTTGAGAGCCGCAACTCGTTAAGTTAGAGCGACTTGACAGTCATACTGGTGGGATTATATTAACGGCGTCGGCTGAGTGAGAGGCACGGTCGACTCAACCGGCATCGTCAGGGGCAAAGTCATGGCAGTCCTTGAGCTCTCAGGCATTTCGAAGAGCTACCGCACCAACCTCTCGCTCCAGAAGTACTGGATCCTGCGCGATCTCTCGCTCGAGATCAGGGAGGGGGAGATCTTTGGTTTCATCGGCACGAACGGTGCAGGCAAGACGACCACGATCAACCTTGCCCTGGGTCTGATCACGCCGGACGCCGGCACGATCCGGCTGTTCGGTGAAGACTCCCGCGATCCCGGGCTGCGCCGGCGAGTCGGCTTCCTGCCCGAAAACCCGTACCTGTACGACTATCTCACCGGCGCCGAGTTCCTCGATTTCCACGCCCGCCTGTTCGGCATGACCGCAGCGGATCGGCGCAGACGCGTGCCGGAGATGCTGGAGCGCGTCGGCCTCGGCAATCGCGGCGACCGGCAGCTGCGCCACTACTCCAAGGGGATGCTGCAGCGGATCGGTCTGGCCCAGGCCCTGATCAACGACCCGGAACTGGTCATTCTCGACGAGCCGATGTCGGGACTCGATCCGATTGGACGGCGTGAGGTCCGCGACATCATCCTCGACCTGAAAGCGCGCGGGCGGACGGTCTTCTTCTCGACGCACATCCTGTCCGATACCGAGCTGGTCTGCGACAGGGTTGGGATCCTGGTGAAGGGGAGCCTGCGCGCCGTCGGATCGATCGACGACCTGGTCTCCTCCGAAGTGCGGTTCTGGGAGGTGGCTCTTCGCGGCGTGAGCCCCGAGCGGATCCCGTGCGGCCGCCTCGTCTCGCAGCGCGACGACCAGTTGCTGGTGCGGGTCGATACCCGGAGTGATCTGAGCCGTATTCTGTCGTCGATCAACGGCGGTGACGCCACGCTGCTGTCGGTGACGCCGGCCCGCCAGTCGCTCGAGGACCTGTTCCTGCGCGAGGTGCGGGAGGGGGCGCCGGGGCCCGGGGCCGGCAAGGGGAGCGCCGATGACCGCTAGGATCACCGCTATCGCCATCAATACCTTTCGCGAGGCGATCCGGCACCGGATCCTGTACCTCCTCCTCGTGTTCGCCGTCGGAATGATCTCCTTCGCGCAGATTCTGTCCCTCCTGACGGTCGGTAGCGAGGAAAAGATCATCAAGGATTTCGGGCTTGGGGCGATCGAGGTGTTCGGCGTCCTGACGTCCGTCTTCCTCGGCGTTGGCCTGGTGAGCCGCGAGATCGAGCGGCGCACCGTTTTCACGATCCTGGCGAAGCCGATCCACCGGTTCGAGTTCGTCCTCGGCAAGTACGCGGGGCTGGTGCTCGTCCTGCTGGTCAACACCGGAGTGATGACGACCTGGTTCTTCCTGATCCTGCTCATCAAGGGGATGTTCGATCCGATGCTGGGACTGGCGGTGCTGATGCTGTTCTTTCAGTTCCTGCTGATGACCGCCATCGCGGTGTTGTTCTCCTGCCTGTCGACCCCGATCCTGTCGAGCGTTTTCACGATCGCCCTCTATATCGTGGGGCATCTTCTGTGGAGCCTCCCGATGCTGGAGGAGCGAATGACCTCCACCGCGGCGCGCGCCCTCTGCCGGGGGCTGTACTACCTGCTTCCGAACCTGGGAAACTTCGACATCAAGGGGGAGGTTGTCCACGGCATCTCGATCGCCCCGGCCGTACCCGCCTTCGCGTTCCTCTACCTCGTGCTCTACGGTGCCGCTGTGCTGGCCGGTGCCTGCGCGATCTTCCAGAACCGGGAGCTGCAGTAGATGAGCGGTCGATTTCCGGCCCAGCGCGCCATGGCCATCGTCGCGGCGTTCGCGCTGGGGCTGGCTGTGACCGTGCAGGTCGGGATCGAGGCGCGCGACCGCGAGGAGGAGGTGACGCGGCCGCTGCTCTACCTCCCGTCCGGAAAGTACCTGAAGTTCGTCTCCCTCGGGTTCGACGAGATACTGTCGGACCTGATCTACCTCTGGTCGATTCAATATTACAGCAGCTACCACATCGAGAATCGGTACGACTACCTGGAACGGATCTACAGCAACGTGATCAGCGAGCTCGACCCGCACTATCTGGATCCCTACCTGCTCGGCGCGTTGATCATGAACGCGGAGGCCCGCCGGCCGGAGATGGCGCTGAGACTTCTGGACCTGGGGATCGAGAAGAACCCCGACGTGTGGGTGCTGTCGTTCGAGGCGGGCTTCCTCTGCTACAACGACATTAAGGATTACAGCCGCGCTGCGCGGTACTTCGAGCAGGCCCTGCGCGCGCCGGACGTCCACCCTCTGGTGCGCCGCATGTATGCGGAGATGTACAACCATGCGGGGGACAAGCCGACCTCTTTGCAGCTGTGGAGCGAGATCTTCGAGACGAGCGACGACGAATACGTCAGCCGCGTCGCCTGGAACCACGTCCACGATCTCAAGGTCGAGGTCGATCTCGACCTGCTCAGCCGCGCCCTGGCGCGCTACCGCGAGCGGAGCGGCGCGCCGCCGTCCCGGCTCTCGGCGCTCGGCCCGGTCGACGGGATCACCGGAGTCCCGCTCGACCCGGAGGGGAACTCCTACGAGTACGACACGGTGCGGGGGGAGGCCTCCTACGCCGGGAGCCTCATCCTGAGAAGACGATGAACCCGCGCTTGAGCGCCCCATGATTGTCCTCCCGCTGGCCTGGGCTCTGGTGATCGGGACCGGCGCCTGCGTCGGTTCGTTCCTCAACGTCTGTATTCACCGGCTGCCATTGCGCGAGTCGATCGTCCTGCCTCGTTCGCGCTGCCCGTCGTGCGGCGAGGGGATCGCGTGGTACGACAACCTGCCGATCCTCTCGTGGCTGTTCCTGGGTGGGAGGTGCCGATCCTGCCGATCGCCGATCCCGATCCGTTACCCGCTGGTGGAGGCCTCCACGATCGTGCTCTTCGCGCTGCTGTTCGCAGCGCGGGGACCGTCGGTCCTGTTCCTGATCCATGCTGTGTTCGGCGCCGCGATCATCGCATTGATCGTCATTGACGCCCGCCACCAGATCCTGCCGGACGCGATCACCCTGCCGGGCATCGCGGCGGGGCTGCTGACCGTCCCGCTGCGCGGAGCGGCCGGGCCGTTTCCGGATTTCACTCTCGCATCGGCACGCGATGCGCTGGTCGCCGCCGTCCTGGGCTACGCCCTGCCGTGGATCGTAAACGCCTCCTACCGCGGCTGGCAGGCGGCGCGGGGTGTGCCGGCCGGCCAGCGCGAGGATGGCATCGGGCGGGGGGACTTCAAGTTTCTGGCGATGATCGGCGCATTTCTGGGTGTGCGCCTGCTGATCTTCACCCTGTTCTTCGGCGCCATTTCCGGCGCGGTCGTCGGACTGGCCCTGATCCGGTTCGGAGGTTACGGCTGGAAGTCGAAGCTGCCGTATGGTGTCTTCCTGGGTGGAGCGGCACTGCTGGCGTTGTTTGCGGGAGAGCTCTGGGTCGACTGGTATCTGCGTTTCGCCGGGATTGGGCGATGAGTTTGGAGCGGAGATGAAGCGCTCCCCACTGCGGACTTACGAGGGACAGATCAAGGCGTTCCTCGTGCTGCTGGTGCTGTTCCTCGCCGTCGCGATCTACTGCAACGTCCACCTTCTCGTCATCGCACGTAACGCCATCCAGGATGAGGCGGGGCAGAGGCTGGCGCGGGAGGCGGATCTCGTCCTCGCCGATCTCGAGCGGGATCAGATGGTGCGCGGGCTCAGAAGGGCGCCGGCCGAAGTGCCGTATATCCCGCCGACCTACCTCGAACGGATTGCCCGGATTGAAGGGATGCGCAGCATCGCCATCCTGTCGATCGACGGCCGCATCCTGTCCTCGTCGGATCCGGGTGAGGTCGGCACCGACGATCTGTTCCTCGCGGCGCCCGATGGCCGCGCGCGCAGGACACTGGCGATCGGGCGCAGCGTCATCACGCCGCTCGATCGCGCCGCCGGCTCGGGCCACGCGACGCTCGGCGCCTACAGCCCGATCCGCGATCGGCGTCGTGAATTGATCGCCGTCATCCATGTCGAACGGGAGATGCCGGTCCTGGCCGGCGTCGATCGTAACCTGCGAGCCATCGCGTCGCTGCAGGCGGGAGGGCTCGTCGTGCTCTTGGTCCTGGTGATCCTATTTGCCCGCTGGCTGCTGCAGCCGTATCGTCGCCTGCTGAGCGCTGCAGCCGAAGCGCCCGGCGCCTTGCGCGGGCTCGGCGGGAGGACGACGCATGACGGTACCGATGAACTGCTGGGTGCGTTCCGCGGAGTGCTCGACAAGCTGCGCGATCAGGAGCAGGCGCTCGCCGCGCTGACCCCGCGCGATCAGGCGCGAGTGGGCGGCAGCGCTTTTCCCGGCGAGCGGCTGATCGGCGGGATGACGAGCGCTGTGCTGGTCTTCGATGCGGAGGGGAGACTTGCGGTCCTCAACCCGGCTGCCGCCCGACTCCTCGATCTCGATCGCGCCTCGGCGACGGGATGTTCCTATTCCGATCTGTTCCGGGGGCGTCCCCGGCTGATCGCCCTCATCGAGGAAAGCCTGCGGTCGGGGCGGGGGCATTCGCGGGAGGTCCTGCCGCTGTCGGGACCGTCGGGCCGCCAGACGCACCTCGGGGCGATGATCTCGCCGATCCGCCCGCTCGCAGAGGGAGGGGACGGCGAACGGTCGATCGACGGGGTGATCTGCCTGCTGACCGATCTGACCGAGATCAAGGCGTTGCGCGAGCGGGTCGGGTTGAAGGAGAACCTCGTCGCGCTTGGAGAGATGTCGGCCGGGATCGCGCACGAGTTCAGGAACTCGCTTGCGACCATCCAGGGTTACGCTCGCCTGATCGCCCGGTCCTCGGGCGGGAAGTCCGGCGAGGACGGCGAACGGGAGCATGCGGAGGCGATCCTGCGGGAGGTGGAGTCGGTCGAGCGGGTTGTCCGTGACTTCCTGCGTTACGCCCGTCCCGCCGATCTCGATCTGCATGAAGTCGATCTCGCGCGCATGATCCGCGACGAGGTGGCGGGCTGCGCCGGAGACCTCAACGGCCCGGGGGTGAGGATCGAGGTCGAGGGGACCTTCTCGCCGATACAGGCCGACGAAACGCTGCTGCGACAGGCGATCCAGAACCTGCTCCGCAACGCCGCCGAGGCGCTGACCGGGCGGAATGGCGGAGCCCCGGCCAGATCGAACGGCGAGGGCTGCATCATCGTGCGGGGTTTTGACGATCCCGCCGAGCCCGGCGGCGTTCGGATTACGATCAGCGATAACGGTCCCGGGATCGGGCGCGAGGATTTGAAGCGGCTGTTCACGCCGTTCTTCACCACCAAGGACCGGGGGACGGGGCTGGGCCTAGCCCTCGTGCAGAAGGCGGCGGTACTGCACGATGGACGGGTCGAGGTGGTAAGCGAGCCGGGGCAGGGGGCGTCCTTCACCCTGATTCTCCCCGCCCGGCCCGGACAGCAGGGGTCGACGGGAACCCTCTCCTGACGAAATCGTGATCCGGCATCCGCACCGTTACATTTCGTAACATCGACGGTTTCGATGACGATTCCGTAACCGACCCGATTCGCCTCAGGAATCCCGCAACCCACATCACCTCAGCAGATCCGCGCCCCGCGATGGGAGCCGGACCCCATGGCACATCGATTGCTCAAGGGTACGAGAAGAAGCGCGCCGGCGGATGAGCCGGAGCATGAGTATGGATGAGGAGATGACGATGATCGAAAGACGAAAAGCGGGCGCCGCGGGGGGAGAAGGTGGCTATTCGATCGCTGAGCTGCTGATCGTCGTCGCCCTGATGGGTCTGATCGTCCTGTTCGGCGGGCCGGCCATCGGTCAGAGCGTCCGAGCCTACAAGGTTCGATCGTCGGCCAACGAACTGCTGATGACCCTCCGCGCCCTGCGCTACACGGCGGTTACGGAACGAACCCCGGTGACCATCACCCTGGACGATCAGGCCGACGGCAC
>JAPUIN010000088.1 GCA_027297005.1 Acidobacteriota bacterium | reverse complement strand
GTTTTTACAACACTCCCTCGGCCGGATCCGGGGGCGCATCTATCTTTTTCTCCCCCTTGGTGGGGGTGTAAGAGCGGGCCCCCCCTTGGGGGGGCCCCGGGACCCCCTCAGGCACGTGCCCTGCGTTTCAGCTTCGCTCTGGCGGTCTTTCTGGCGGTGCGGCGAGGCACTATTTTGTTCTTGAGGGCGACGATGCCGGCCTGGGCGACCTCCCGGTCCTGATGCACCGTCCCCCCGCTGCACCCGATTCCTCCGAGCACGCCATCGTCCAGGTGAATCGGCAACCCGCCCCCCACGATGGTGAAGCGGCCGTCGTTGCTCATGTGAATCCCGTACGCCGGCCGCCCCGGTGCGGCGATCTCAGCGTACTCGTGGGTCGGGCGACGGGCGCACGCGGCCGTCCATGCCTTGCAGATGGCGATGTCGATGCTGCTCAGCTTGGCGCCGTCCATCCGATTGAACACGATGAGGTGACCCCCGTCGTCGACGACGGCAATGTCCATCGGCACGCGGAGCGCGCTGGCCTTGCGGGTCGCGGCCGCCATGACCAGACGTGCTCCCTGGAGGTTCAGGCGGGGGGTGTTGCGAACGACATAGTTGATCTTCCCCATGCTCGGTCGGGTCCCTCCCTCGGATACCATCCGAACGGGCCCCAGCATGGGGCCGATGAGAGCAGGTAACTTGCCATCATGCAATACTGTGCCTACCGGAGGTATCCGGAATAACCCTTAGAGTATCGGGTTAATCACCCACATGGAGCCCGATGCGAGAACAGATGCTGTGGCCGGCTGGATGGTGAACGAGCCGGCCCCGAGTCGCAGAAGATGGATCTTGGTGATCTGCTCGAGACGGCGGCCCGCGAGAATAAGCGTGAGAATGCGGTCATCTGTGGTGGGGAACGTCTGGCCTACCCGGATCTGGCCGATCTCGCGACGCGCTGCGCCGAGGACCTGGCCCGCGCCGGTGCCCGCCCGGGGGATCGTGTCGCCGCCCTCTTCCCGAACTGCCATCTCTATCTGGCGACCTACTTCGCGGCCCTCCAGAGTCGGCTGGTTCTGGTCCCGATCAATCTGAGGCTGCACCCCAATGAGGTCCGCGAGATCCTCCACCACAGCGGCTCGCGCGTGCTGATCGGGGATCCCCAGTCGGTCGCCCGGATATTCGGTCAGGGGCCGCGCCCGTCGGAGGAGGGCTGGATCACGAGAGTGCTCGACGGGCCCGGTGGTGAGGATCCGGCGGAGCTGATCGAGGGAGCCGCGCAGCTCTACTATACGAGCGGAACGACCGGGAGGCCCAAGGGGGTGATCCTGACCCGGGACAACCTGGCCGCTCACGCTGCCATGACGATTGATGAACTGGCCTTTACAGGAGATGACGCCTGGCTCCACGCCGCCCCGATGTTCCACCTTGCCGATGCGTGGGCCGTCTGGACCGTGACCGCCGCCGCCGGAACCCACGTCATGATGCCACGCTACGATCCGGATGCGGCGTACGAGCAGATCGAGTCGGCTGGAATCACGATCACGAACCTCGTGCCGACGATGCTGCTCGGTCTGCTTGAAGCAGCGTCGCACCGGGGTCGGGGACTCCCGTCACTGCGCCTCCTGCTCAGTGGCGGAGCGCCGATCTCCCCGAGCACCGTCGCCCGGGTTGAGGATCTGCTCGGATGTCCGTACGCTCAGACTTACGGCCTCACCGAGTCCTCCCCCTTCCTGACCTTTTCGCTGCTCGATGAAAGCCTGAAAGCCCTCCCGCGCGAGGCGCAGCTGCGTCAGAGGGCGCGGACCGGGCGGGCGGCGCGAGGTGTCGAGCTGCGCGTCGTCCACCCGTCCGGGTCGGCGGAGTTCCGGGACGTGCCGGCGGACGACGCTTCGGTGGGAGAGGTGATCGTGCGGGGACCGACCATCACTCCCGGCTATTGGCGGGATGAGGAGTCGACGCGACTCGCATTTCTGGGCGGCTGGTTTCACACTGGCGACCTCGGGACGATCGACCGGTACGGGTTCATCAATCTCGTCGACCGTGCCAAGGACGTGATCATCACCGGCGGTGAGAATGTCTACAGCACCGAGGTGGAAAACGCGATTTACGAGCACGCCGCAGTTCTCGAAGCGGCTGTGTTCGGTGTTCCGGACGAGACCTGGGGCGAGACGGTGCGCGCCGCGGTGGTGCTGCGTGAGCCCGGGACCGTATCACCCGCGGAGCTGATCGCCTTCTGCCGTGAGCGGATCGGTCGCTTCAAGTGCCCTCGCGCCGTTGATATCGTCGAGGCACTCCCGCGCACCGGCTCAGGAAAGATCGATAAGAAGGCGCTCCGCGCCCCGTTCCGCATCGGGGGGGACTAGGGGTCGTCTCAGTATGACGTCGGGGTTCGTCGTGCGTGCCGCAATCGTTGCCGGTGGCGGCCCGCTTCACGTCCCGTTCCGAGCCGCCGCCAGGAACCGCTCGACCTCCTTGATCGAGTCTGTCCGCGGGCAGCGGGGAAGCGACTCGAGGAAGGCTGCGCCATACGATCGGGTCAACAATCTCGGATCGAGCACGGCGACGACGCCGCGATCCTCCCGCGTCCGGACGAGTCTCCCGAACCCCTGCCGCAGGGTGAGGATCGCCTCGGGCAAGGCGTCGTCGGAGAAGGGATCCGAACCGCGTGCCTTCAGGTACTCGGCTCTCGCCTGCGCCAGCGGATGATCCGGAACCTCGAACGGAAGGCGCGTGATGATGACCGATCGCAGCGCCTCCCCGGGCACGTCGACTCCCTGCCAGAAGCTCATCGTTCCGAGCAGGACACCACGGCGCGTCATCCGGAAATCCTCCAGAATCGTCGTCGCCCCCCCCGGCTGATGGCGAAAGAAGCGGAGGGAGCGGAGGGACGGGTCGGCGGACAGGCGGTCGTGCGTCTTCCCGAGCAGCGCGTAGGAGGTGAAAAGGATGAAGGCGCCGCCGTCCGACGCGAGGAGAAGATCGCGGCACTGTGAGGCGATGGCGTCGGCCCACTGAGCCGGCTCCGATCCCGGATCAGGCATTGCTGCCGGCAGGTAGATGAGCGCCTGACGCTCGAAATCGAACGGCGACCCGAGGATGACCTCGCGCGCCGCCGTCAGGCCGAGGCGCCGGCGGACATGCGCGAACGTTCCGGATGTCGACATGGTCGCTGAGGTGAGCACCACCGTCTTCGAACCATCGAACAGCCGTTGCCGGAGGATCGGTGCCACCTCAACGGGCGTGACGCGAAGGATCGAGGCGGCCCGCCGGGCGCGCGGCAGTTCCACCCAGTAAACGGCGTCCTCCATCCGTTGCGCCAGAAAAAGATCGACCCGCTCACGCAGATCGCGCGCCCGGGCGGCCAACCCAGCGAGAACCAGGGCATCGTCCTGATCGGCCGTTGCCCGCGAGCACTCTGTGAGCCTTTCCTCGAGTTGCAGCAGCGGCTCGCCGATTCGGTTCGCCACCAGACCGGGGCGTCGGACTCGGATCGTCATCCCGCCCGACTCCATTCGGGATTCGGTGGTCGCGCGCGTGCGATCGTCCGCGAGAGCGGTCGACTCTCGCCTCACCTCTTCAAAGAAGAGGCGGGCTTCCTCCGTGAGCCTGGGGATCGTTCCGCCCAGCCAGGGACCCGGCTTCGATCCTCCGGCGGCAGGGAGGCGCCCCGCGCGCAGCGGCTCGACGTCGCGCACGAGCCGCGTCACGGCCTGATCGGTTATCGTGATGCCGAACTGCGACACGGCGACCTCCTCCAGACGATGCGATTCGTCCACGATGACGGCCTCGTGGGGAGGAAGGATGCGCCCGCCGGTGGCGACGTCGAGGAGGAACAGCGCGTGGTTCACGATCAGAATGTGGGCGTCGCGGGATCGCGTCAGATCGCGCCGGTAGACACACCGCTCCCAATAGGGTCCCCGCGGCCCGAGGCAGATCTCCCTCTCGCGGCGGATTTCGCTCCACAGACTGTCCGGCACCGGGAACGGGATCGCGTTGCGTAGTCCCGAGGGGGCCGTCTCTGCATGATTCTCGAGGCGGTCGAGAAGCCGGTCGCGTCCTTCGTCAAGACGGCGGTCGGATCGAGCCTTCGCCTCATGTAGACGCTGAATGCAGAGATAGTTCTCGGCCCCCATCAGGAGAGCGTGACGGAACGACACCCCCGATGGTTCGAGCGCCCGCTCGAGGACGGGGATGTCCTTGCGGACCAGCTGCTCCTGAAGCGCGCGGGTGTGCGTCGAGATCACGATCCTTCGCTGCTCCGCACCACCCGGACCACTCCGCACGGCCCAGAGGATCGCCGGGAGGAGGTAGGCGATCGATTTACCGACCCCGGTGCCGGCTTCGATCAGAAGGTGCTGACCCCTCTCGAGTGCATCGAGCATCTCGTGCGCCATACGGGCCTGCTGGGGGCGCTGCTCGTACGCCGGCACGACACGGGCCAGCGGGCCGTCGAGAGCGAAGAGGCCATCGATGTCCACCACTCCGCCCGGCCTCAATTCATCCTGGGGGCGAGGCGGGAGATTTCGTCCAGTCTCGATTGGATATTCCCGGCGTCGGGCGCCGAGGGAGCGGCCTTGAGGTAGGAGCGGAGATCATGGGCGGCCTGGCCGAGGCAGGCGAGGCGGTAGTAGAGCAGCCCGCGATCCCGAATTGCGGCGGGCCGTCCCGGCTGGACGTCGATCAGGAGCTTCTGGATGCGCAGGGCGCGATGGAAATCACGTTGCCCCTGGTAAATCGATCGCAGGTTCATCAGTATCCGCTCGAGAATATCGCGCTTGCTCGCGCGCCGGAGAAGCTCTTGACGGAAGGGGATCTGGCCCTGAAAGAGTTCGTCGAGCCGGTGCCGGCATTCCACCTCCGTAAGAAGTATGCCGCGATTGAACGGATCGATCAGGATTTCGGCACGCATGTCCCGGCCCACGTAGCGCACCAGGAAGTGACCGGGGAAGGTGACTCCCGCCAGCCGGAGCCCGATGCGCCGCGCGACCTCGAGGTAGATCGTCGACAGGGAGATCGGGATGCCGACTCGACGATCGAGGACATCGTTGAGGAACGAGTTGCGCGGATCATAGTACTCCTCGCGGTTTCCCCGAAAACCCAGCTCATCGAACAGGAGCCGATTGACGTGGGCGACGAGGCTCGTGAACCCCTCCCCGCCGCGCAGCCGGCTCCGGATCGACGCCGCCATCTCATCCATCTGCGCGAGGTAATCTCCAATGCGGAGTCCGGGATATTCCTCGCGCGCGATCAGAAGCGAGGCCTGGGCGAGATCGATCGCCTCGTCCGGAAGGGACACGATTTCGGAGAAGCCGCGGTGTGGTCCATCGGGGTCGGTCACGGTCCGGTCCTCCTCGATCCCTATCTTAGCCGTGTCGGCCGGGCGATTGACAATCGATCGATGCGTCTCTATCCTCGCGCCACATGCCGTTCCCTTCCCATCTGGCTCTGAGCCTCTTCTACCTGACGTGGTTCGCGTTTCTCGGCGTCTACCTTCCCTACTTCAATCTTCACCTCGAGCATCTGGGGCTCACGGGCCTGCAGATCGGTGTCGTCAGCGCGTTGCTGCCGCTGTGCGGAATGATCGTGCCGACGGCCGGTGGCATGCTCGCCGATCGATTCGGGAGGCGTCGGGGCCTCGTCATCCTTTCGACCTGGCTGGGGATGATCGCCTTCTCGATCCTGCTCGGGACCCATAGCTTCGCGGGCATCGCCCTCGGGGTATCGGCGTTCGCCATTCTGCGCGCCCCGGCCCTGCCACTGGTCGACGCGACCGCGATGGAGTTGTCGGAGCGAGGAGGCCCCCACTACGGAAAGATGCGTGTCTGGGGATCGGTCGCATTCATCCTGGCGTCCCTCGGCTGTGGCAGGCTCGTCGGACTGTGGGGGAACGCAGTTGTCCTGCATGCGGCGCTCGCCGCTCTCGGCCTCAACGCGGTCGCCTCGATCCTGCTGCCGGAAGACACAATCAGGACTCCCGCGGTGCGTGTGGGGAGCGACCTGCGCGAGACGCTGGCCAGGCCCCGGGTTCTGCTGTTCCTTGGCGCCTGCGTTCTCTCCCAGGCATCGCACGGACCCTATTACGTCTTCTTCAGTATCCACCTCGAGAGGAACGGATACCGGCCGCTGGAGATCGGACTGCTGTGGGCGCTGGCGGTGGCCTGCGAAATCATCGCCATGCTGAAGATGCCGGCCCTGCTGCAGCGTCATGGCACGCTGGCGATCCTCACCCTGTGCCTGATCATCGCCGCCGCCCGGTGGATGGTCTGCGCCGGCGCCACCACCTTGCTGCCGCTGATCCTGGCGCAGACGCTTCACGCCGCGACCTTCGCGGCGTTTCACGTCGCCGCGGTGACCCACACGCACCGGTTGTTCGGAGAGGCGCGGCGCGCGAGCGGTCAGGCGATCTACTCCTCCGCCACGTTCGGGCTCGGCAACGTCTTCGGCATGGTGCTGAGCGGGGTGTTTCACAGCCGCCTGGGCGTCCCCGGCCTGTTCTGCGCGGCGGCTGTGATTTCGGTTTTCGGCGTCCTTTTAGTCTTC
>JAPUIN010000087.1 GCA_027297005.1 Acidobacteriota bacterium | reverse complement strand
AAGGACCATGCCTTCGGTGCGTCTTCGAGACCGCCCCACCTCCCGGCATGGCCCCGTCGTGCGACACGGCCGGCGTGCTCGGCTCAATCGCCGGCATCATTGCAAGCCTTCAGGTCGGCGAGGCATTGAAGATCCTGACCGGTCACCGCGAACGGGTCAGCCGAAGGATGAACGTTCTGGACATCTGGGACGATCGCCACGACCATCCCGCCCTGCCGGAGAGAAATCCCGACTGCCCCTGCTGCGGTCTCGGTCGCTACGAGTACCTCGAGGGGGATTCCGGCTCGGACACGACGACCCTGTGCGGCCGCGATTCGGTCCAGATCCGGCGCCGGGACGGAGGGCGCCTCGACCTCGAGGAGGTCGCGCAGAGACTCGGCGCGCTGGGAACGCTGGAGCGCAACAGGTTCCTGCTTCGGGTCGAGATCGACGCCTACCGGCTCACGATCTTCACCGACGGGCGCGCGATCATCAGCGGAACGACCGACCCGGCGGTCGCGAAATCGATCTACGCACGCTACGTGGGGACCTAGGAACCGGTTCTGGAATTGCGCCGGACCGCGTTCGGGACGCCGCGTGGCGGACCGCAAACAGAGATAACGATGATCTACCTCGACAACGCAGCGACATCGTATCCAAAGCCGGAGCCGGTCTACCGGGGGATCGAGGAGTTCGTGCGCGCCGCGGGGGCCAACCCGGGACGGGGGGGCCACCGCCGTTCCACCGAGGCGGGGGCCATGATCGAGGAGACCCGCAGGTTGCTGGCGCGCCTGGTCGGAAGCCCCCGGCCCGAACGGGTGATCTTCGGGCTCAACGCCACCGACGGATTGAACATGGCGATCAAGGGGATCATCCGCCAGGGGGACCACGTGATCACCACCGACCTTGAGCACAATTCGATCAACCGTCCGCTGAACCGGCTGGAGAGGGACGGCGTCATCACCCTGACCCGACTGGCGGCCGGCGACGACCACCTGATCGACCCGGATGACCTGGCCCGCGCCTTCACGCCGAAGACACGGCTCGTCGCGCTGACTCACGCCTCAAACGTCACCGGCACGATTCAACCGGTGCGCGATCTGGGCCGCGTGACGCGGGAACGCGACGCGCTGATCCTCGTCGACGCGGCGCAGACCGCCGGGGTGGTTCCAATCGACGTCGAGGCCGACTACATCGATCTGCTCGCCTTCCCGGGGCACACGGGGCTGCTCGGCCCGACCGGCACCGGGGGCCTGGGCGGCGGCGAGCGAGCCGACGTCTCCTCCTGGCGCGACGGGGGGACCGGAGGCGATTCCACCCGCCCCCTGCAGCCGGAGGAGCTTCCCCACCGCCTCGAAGGCGGAACCCCGAACGTGTTCGGGATCGCCGGCCTGCGCGCCGGGCTCCGTCTCCTCATTAAACGGAGTGTCGAGACTGTGCTGTCGCACGAACAGGAGCTTCTCAAGACATTTCACGACGCGCTGAAGGACCCCGCCCGCTACAGGTGGCACGGCGCCGACCGGCAGATCTCGGAGGGTGGCGGCGATGGCCGCGTCGGCCTCGTGAGCCTGAACGTCGACCGGTTCACCCCGGCCGAATTCGCCGCCATCCTGGACGAGCAGTTCGACATTGCGGTGCGGTCAGGCCTGCACTGCGCCCCGTACGCCCACCGCCACCTCGGCACCTTCCCGGACGGGACGGTGCGGCTGAGCGTGGGGATCCTGACGACGCCGGAGGATATGCGGAACGCCGCCGCCGCCTTCGACGAGATCGCGGCGGCCTGAAGCAACCGGGCCCCGCCTCCACAATCGCATGCCGGGGCCGCATGGAGAGGGAGAGTGCACCATGTCGTTCGTCGAGAGTCTGACCTGCAAGGAGTGCGGCACCGCGTGGCCGGTCTCCCCCCGCGCCATCTGCGAGGAGTGTTTCGGTCCTCTGGAGATCACCTACGACTATGCGTCGATCTCCGGGCGCGTCGACCGCGATGCGATCACTGGGCGTGGGCCCTCCATGTGGAGGTTCCGCGAGCTCCTGCCGATCGACGGCGAAACGATTCTCGGCTTCGAAGTCGGCGGCACCCCCCTGATCCGGGCCGAGCGGCTCGCGCGGGTCCTGGGGGTCGACGAACTGTACATCAAGAACGACGCGGTGAACTTCCCCACACTGTCGTTAAAGGACCGCGTCATTTCGGTCGCCCTGACCAAGGCACGCGAGTTCGGAATGACGACCGTCGGGTGCGCCTCGACCGGAAACCTAGCAAACTCGGTCGCCGCCCAGGCGGTGCGGAACGGCTTCCGCACCTGCATCCTGCGACTCAGCAGAGGTGTCTCAAAATCGGTTTCTGATCCTAAGTCCCCATCTCCGTCACGCGGTCCGTCGACCCAGGTCGTGGCATCGAACGCGTCGACCTCATGGTCGAGCCAGCAGAAGAGTTGACGCGCCAGTTCGCTGTCCCCACCGAGATGGAAGTATTGACCGATCAGGTCACGTGCATCTTTCTTGTGCCCCATCCATGCCAGCGTTTCGGCCAACCCGTACCGTGCATGATGGCTTGTGCCGCCGGACAACTCGAGCGCTTTTTCGAACGCTCCCCGAGCGCCGACCAGGTTTCGCGCGAGCACCTCCTTGTTCACCGAGATGTCGATCAAGGTGTGTCCACGTTTTTCCCATCGCGAACCCCGCTCGTCGTAGTATTTCCCACGCTCCCGAAACAGGATGGCGAATCCGATCTGTTCGTGCGCGGCGCTCTGGAGGGTTGAGTTCCCGGTCAGGGACAGGATTTTTCTCGCGTCTGTCTCGGCTCCGTCAAAGTCGCCCATCTCGAAGCGTGCCATCGCAAGACTCACCAGCACATCCGGCGATCTCCCCGCGGCGAAGCGATCGGCCGCCTCAAGCACGTTCAGCGCCTTCTTCTCCTTGCCCTGCGCGAGGGCTTTCCGCCCTTTTTCCAGCTGCCTTACGCATTTCGGACTGTCACATGGATCGGCGTCCCGGGCACCGATTGATCCGGGAGCGGCCCAACCGAGCAGGATGCAGAGGAGCGCAAGATGGATCATGCGGCGGTCGACCCCCCGCGCTCGAGGCGGGTCGAGAATTGAAAGCGCCATAATCTCCTCCCAGAATGGATCTGGTTGATGCGTTGGGTCCGTAGTGTCCGGGATCATGGGCCATTCCACAATCCGGATCAATCTCGAGCTTTGAAGCGCCGTGTCGATTAGAATGATGACGATTCAGAGAGGCCTGTGACACCATGCCTGAGAAACCGAACGTCCCCCCGGTCGATGTGCTCGAAGCGCCTGCGCCGCGGTTCTCACTGCGCGATGCCGAGCGGATCGCGAAGGAGCGATTCGGCCTCACGGCCGCCGCCCGCCCGCTGTCGAGCGAGCGCGATCAGAACTTCTGCATGCGCTCGGAGGACGGCGGCGAGATACTCCTCAAGGTCTTCAATGCCGCTCAGGATCCGGCCCTCGTCGACTTTCAGATCCGGGCCCTCCGACACATCGCCGATCGGGATCCGTCCCTGCCGGTTCCCCGCACGCGCAAGACCCGAGACGGTGCGGACTCGGCCGTCATTGAAGACGGAACGGGTCGCCGGCATCTCGTGAGCCTGCTCACCTTCCTGCCGGGTCGCTCACTCGATCACGCGGCCCGCACCCGGGCGCTCCGCCACCGCATGGGCGAGATGAGCGCCCGTCTGGGGCGGGCGTTGCGCGGCTTTTTTCACCCGGCCGCAGATCATGTCCTGCTCTGGGACATCAAGCACGCAGGGCGCCTCCGCGCACGACTCGATCAGATCGAAGATGCGCAGCGACGCCGGCTGGTGGAGCGGTGGCTGGATCGCTTCGAAACCGAGGTCCTGCCGGCCCTTCCCGGCCTGCGCGCGCAGGTGATCCACAACGATCTGAGTCCGAACAACGTCCTCGTCGATCCGGCTGATACCGAGCGGATCACCGGCATCATCGATTTCGGCGACATGGTCCACTCCGCCCTCGCGTGCGATCTGGCGGTGACCACCACTGGCCATTTCGATGGCGCTCCCGATCCAATCGAGGCGGTCAGCGACGTCATCGCCGGCTACCATTCGGTGACTCCGCTCGAGGATGAGGAGATCGTCCTGCTGCCCGACCTAATCGCCGCGCGCCTCGTGGAGGTCTCTGTGATCATGGCGTGGCGCTCAAAAGAGCACCCGGACAACCGGCACTACATCGAGGGGGAGGAGCCGCTCGCCTCGGACATGCTCGCGCATTTCGCCGGCCTTGGTTCGGAGCGTATTGCGGCGCGATTCCGCGAGGTCTGCAACAACGCACGAGCCGCGCGCCCCCCGGCCGCCGCCGGCCACGCCGGGACGTCGGAGACGATTCCCGAGCTGGTAACACGCCGCAAGCGACTTCTCGGTCCCGCGTACGAACTGTTCTACGACGCCCCGCTCCATCTGGTGCGGGGGGAGGGAGTCTGGCTCACCGATGCCGATGGACGCACATACCTGGACGCCTACAATAACGTGGCGCATGTGGGGCACTGCCATCCACGCGTGACGGAGGCGCTCGCCTCGCAGGCGCGCATTCTCAACACGCACACGCGGTACCTCGACCGGGTCGCTCTCGATTACGCCGAGCGCCTGACGGCCACCTTTCCGGATAAACTGAGCGTCTGCATGTTCGTCTGCACCGGAAGCGAAGCCAACGATCTGGCGTGGCGCCTGGCCAAGGCCTACACGGGGAACGGGGGGGCCATCGTCACCGCGCATGCCTACCACGGGAACACGGATGCAATCATCCAGCAGTCACCCGAGGAGCTACCCGCAGAGGAGATGGTGGCCTACGTGAAGACCGTTCCCGCTCCGGATGACTACCGCGGCCCGTACCGGCGCGGAGAGCCGGCCCTCGGCGAACGTTATGCGGCCTGCCTCGACGAAGCGATCGCGGCGCTCCACGTGGACGGCATCAAACCGGCATCGTTACTCCTCGACTCGATCTTCGCCAGCGATGGCATCTTCGTGCCACCGAGCGGCTATTTGCGAGATGCGTTTCGACGTGTCCGCGCGGCCGGCGGACTCTGCATTGCCGACGAGGTGCAGGCGGGGTTCTGCCGTATGGGCACGCAGATGTGGAGCTTCGCCGCTCAGGGAGTCATCCCGGACATCGTGACCCTGGGGAAGCCGATGGGGAACGGTCATCCCCTCGCCGCGGTGGTCACCACACCCGAGATCGCCGGGGCCCTTGCGAAACAGGGCGGATACTTCAACACGTTCGGTGGGAACGCCGTTTCGTGCGCGGTCGGGCTGGCCGTGCTCGAGGTGCTGGAACGCGAGGCGTTACTGGAAAATGCCCTGCGGGTCGGCATCTTCATGAAGGAACGCCTGCACCACCTGGCGGAAAAACACACCCTCATCGGCGATGTGCGCGGCATGGGGCTATTCCTCGGCGTGGAGCTGGTCCGCGACCGCAAGACCCTGGAGCCGGCGACCGCAGAAGCCCGGACGATCTTGAACCGGATGCGCCAGCAGGGGGTGCTCATCGGTCTCACCGGATACCACAATAACGTTCTCAAGATCCGCCCGCCGCTCACGTTCAGCAAGGGAAACGCAGACATGCTGGCGGATACGCTCGACCACGTCCTCGGCACCGGATAGGGATCGGCCCCGCGGACCGATGCATCGTTCGACATGCGCCGGACGCTGATCACCGGTTTCCGTGCCGGCTTCTCCGGCGACTCCAGCGGGTTCGAGGTGGCCGACAACGACATCCTCGCGGCGTTCACCGTCGCCACGAACCTCGGGCTCGATCTGGAGTCCCCGCAGGAGTAGGGTGTGGTGCGGATCGACACCCCAACCGTCAGGGCATCGCCTTCACGCGCCCCCACCCCTCTCTGAATGCGGCCGTCAGTCCCCCGCGACTCTGTAGACGGTCATATTCCCGGTGACGGGAACTCCGAGGCCGTAGCCGCTCGGGTTGGTGATGGTGAGGGTCGCGGTCCCGGGCACGGGGCACAAGAATCGATGTGATTGCTGTTCAGGCTGGGTCTCGCAACTGGACCCTTCCCAGGAGGCCGTCACGCCATGGTCGACGGCGTGGGATGGCAAGACGTCAATCTCGATGCGGAACGTCCCTTCCTGCAGAGTCCAGGAGCGGGACTTTCCATCTTCGAGTCGCAGGGATCCGCCCACGACCTTCTCGATCACCTCGATCGGCGCAACGGCGACGACACCGCCGACTGAGGCCTTCAGAACGGCTTTCCCGATCGCGACCGGGATCACTGTCCCGTTCTCGGTTTTCAGGATCGATGGATCCGACGAGGTCATCGTGACCGGCACATCGGTCAGGGGTCGCCCCCCCTCACCCATGACGCGCGGTACCATGGTGACGGGTGCCTCACCCAGCAGGAGGTGATCCCGCTCGGGCATCACGATCCGCGTCGGGATCCGGCATTTCACGTGGTGTTGCGTGACGAGCCCGCCACCCGAGATCTCAATGGTCGCATCACCTGTCATCCGACACAGCATCGACCCGTCTTTTTCGACCTGCAGGATTTCGGCCGGAGCCACAGAATAGGATATTCTTAAATCGTTCAACACTTCGCCGCTCTCGTTCACGACGACCGCCCCAACCGGAATCCTGATCTTCTTGACGATCATTGTCGGGCCGTTCACTTTGATCGCCGCGGGTGTTCTGTCGGCGCAGGCGATGCCGAGCCCGATCAGCGCGATCAGGCCCGTCCGGGCCACGCGGGTGTGTATCACTCTTGATCCTCCCCCACCAAGCCTGTGCACGGTACCGCCCCTGCGGCGTGTCCCGCTCCATCTTAAAACTTAAAAAAGTCTGTCCGGAGAATCTAGGTTCCGGCCCGGTTCGGGGCAACGCGGCGGAGCCGTGGCGATCGCCGAACCGGGATAAAGTCCGCTCACGCCGGGCGGGGGATCGGATACCCTCTCGGCTTGCCATGAACGAGCTTAGAGCCATAATCGACCGCACGTTTCGGGCTATCCTGGCGGATGGGGCGATCCTCTGTATCCGCTTCGGCCCGGGGCAGGAGATCATGGAGGCCTGCCGCGCCGGATGGCGCGGTGGGCTTCGGGTCGTCGAGTTGACCCTGACGACACCGGGAGCGATCGAGGCGATGGATCTCCTGGCGCGCGAAGCGAAGACCGCCGGGCAGGGGTACATGGTCGGCGGCGGGACCGTCCTCACGACCGATCAGGTCCGCGCGGTGGAGCGCGCCGGCGGTCGGTTCGTTCTCTCTCCGGTCTTCGATCCCCGGATCGTCGATGCGGCCGACCGGCTCGGGCTGCTGGCCATTCCGGGGGCGGCGACCGCGACGGAGATCCTGGCCGCCCACCGCCACGGGACGAGGGCGGTCAAGATCTTCCCCTCGGGCCCGCTCGGCGGCCCGGCATTCCTGAAAACCGTCCGCGGGCCACTGCCGGAGATTCCCCTCATCCCGACGAGCGGACCCGATGCTGAAAACCTCACCGCCTACTTCAAAGCTGGTGCCGTGGCGGTGGGCGTCGGCGCCGAAGTCTTCCCGCCTGGCTTCACTCCCGAATCGGCCGAAGCGGCCGCTCGTCGCGTGCGGCGGGCGATCGACGCCTGCCGCAGCGATCCCACCGTCGCTTGCGATAAGGAGCCATGATTCAGCATGCGGGAAGTCTGTTCGCTTAGAATTTCTGCTGAGTCTCGGGCGGGCGCGGTCGAGAATAAATCTTCCGCGCCGGCAGCTGACTATTCTTCTTCGAGTGCGTCCTGAAAATGCGGGGGCTCATTGCCGTGAACCGCGAGAAGAAACGATTCATGTCGGACTGACGTCTGAAGCCGTGTCTCCGGGCGATGGCATACAGCAGATCGCGGGTGGTTGTGAGTTCAACGGAAATGCTGAGCGCCCGCGCCAGATCGATCACGGTCCCCGGGGGGTAGCCGAGGTGCTTCATGAAGATTCTATGGAGATGGCGCACACTGACCCCGGCCTTGCGAGCCGCCATCGTGACCGAATAAACCTCGTGATTGAGAAGGCGCGCCTTGAGGAGAATATCCGCGATCACCGGCGTTTTCCCCTCGACGGCGAGCAGGCGACCGCGCTCATTCCAGGCGGATCGCGCGTGCGATCGACTGCCGATATCCGGCAATGCCGTTTTTGATCGTGCCGCTCCGGTGGTGGAATGCACGCGTGTACCGACACGCGGCCTTTTCCGTCCCTTTTCGCTGATCTCTCGATCCATATTCCCCTGCCCCGCACTCGGTCACTACCTGAATGAATGCGTTCCAGTGTCCAAGAGCAGGAAGCGTGCCATGTGAGGGAGCTACCCTCCACCTGCCGATCATGATGGAGCTTCTCCTGTCGTGGAGCGGGGTTCCGCCCATGTCGGTTCCGTTCCGGCTGGCGCAACAGTGGGTCTCATGAGACGGCTCCGGGCTCCCACGCTGACGAAATACCCCGTCAATAGGGAGATTGCATCGAGTCTCATATGATCAGTCTCATTTTGAAGGTGAGACGGCCCGATCTCTTGCCACCCTCCCATTCGATGAGGGACGGGCGGCACTTCAGATGGCCGGCGTCCCCCCCGCTTCACTTCCCTCGGCCGGAGGCGGCCGCAAGATCGTCTCCAAGATCGCCTGGGCACGATGCAGATGGGCGGTTGCCTCGTCAAGAGCGAGACCGTAGAACTCGACCTGGTTCGCCAGCGTCGCCTCGCGCCCCTGCTCCAGCGGCCACCGCAGCCCCGGCAACCTCCAGTCGCTCAGCCCCGGCACGGGCCTGGGCGAGGCGGTCCACAGGTTCCGGGAAAGCGGATATCCGGGCAGTCCGTCCGCCTGAAAAAAGGAACGGTCGACCGCCGCGAGCTGGCGATTGACGGCGACCAGCAACGGCGGCGCGCCCGAGGAGCTCCAGGGTGCCCGGCTCAGCACATCGTCGCGCGCGGCGGAAAAATCTCGGGCCGCCAGGCGGAACCGCTTGAGCGAACGCCGGACCGTCCGGAAGATTCTCGGCGTCAATCCTTTCTCCTCGGCGCGGCGCTCGAGCGCGCTCAGGCCGTCGTGCCAGGCGGTGGCGGTGGCCACGGGATCGAGCGGCAGCACCGGAGCCATCGCCAGCCGCAGGCCCAGGCGCCCATGGAATTCCGCCATCGCCCGATGGTGCTTGAAGTCGGGGTCGACAATCGTCTTCATCCAGTCACTGTTCTCGTAGATCGAATGGCTCATTCCGTAGTCGGCTCCGTAAGACATGTCACTCCCCGGAAGGGCGAGGAATTCGACGAACGGTGTCTGGTCATCTCCGAGCGGGATCGGATCGATGTACGGCTCTTCGAACGGGACGCTCGGATCGTAGTCGGCGCTGAACCCGTCCACGGAGTTCAAGCCGCGCATCGCGTTCTGCAGCTCCAGCCATCGATCGAAAAGGGCCCCCCCACCGGCTGGTGAGGAGACGTCCCTGGCAACCTCGCGGAACAGTCGGTGGAGGCACGGACTGGCGGCGACGGACAGAGGCCGCTCTCCGTTGAACACGGCGGAATCCATGTTGATCATCGCGACGCCTTTGCGGCGCAGTTCGTCCGCGTGCTCTTCCGCCCATTCCGTCGAACCGCCCAGATTCATCTCCTCGGCGTCCCAGAAGGCAAAGATCAGGGTGCGCCGCGGCCTCCATCCCCTGCGCTTGAGATCCCCCAGCGCCCGGAGAACCTCCAGATCGGCGGCGGTGCCGCTCGAGGGATCCCCCGCACCGTAGATCCAGGCGTCGTGGTGATTGCCGAGCAGAACCCACGCGTTCGGTTCCTCCACACCGGGAATCCGGACGATCAGGTTGCGGATCGTGTCGGTCCGATTAATCATTCTCACCGACAGGCGCAGCCGCGCCGGCCCGGGGCCGAGCCGATAGATCAGGCGCTCACCGTCCCTCACGATCCCCCCCTGCATCTCCTGCGGGGCGTCAGGTCCGCCGATGTGGGACAGCACCACGGCGGCGTCGCGGGATGAGATCGGGAGGACCGGAATGCGTGGCAGTCCCTCCACGCCGGTGGGGTCGAGTCGCCGGGCGTCGGCCACAGACGCCCAGCCGGGGCTTAGTGGATCGCCGCCGTAGGGCGTGGCGATGATCGAGCTCCGCATGATCGCTCCCTCCGGCCGCCAGTTTCCCTCCGGGTAGACCGGCCCTTGAACGAACCCGTCCTCGAGCGGATCGGCGTACAGTACGACCCCCACGGCGCCGCGTTTCTGCGCGCGGATGACTTTGGCCCCCTCCCCCGCGCCGAAATATCGCATGAGCGCGATGCGCCCCCTAAGCGTGATGCCGTTCTCGTCGAGCGCCTCGAAATCGCTCCTCCTCCCCTGCCCCGCGTAGACGACCTTCCCCTCCACCGTGCCCGACCCACTGTAGGCGACGAACCCACGATGGTCCTCTGCCGTGTCGGTAAAACGATCACCGGGAACGCGATCCTCGCTCAGGGAAAGGACGCGCTGCACCGGTTCCATCAATCGGATCGATCGTGGGCCGGGATGGGAGTTATAGAAAAGATAGGTGACCAGCTCGGCATCGAACCCGGCGTTTTGGATCTCCTTCCGGACGTGGAGCGCGACACGCCGCCCGCCTTCCGTCCCGGCACGGTGCGCCCCCGCAGTCAGCGCATCGAGAGTCCTGGCGATGCGTCGTCCGTCGATG
Source organism: Acidobacteriota bacterium (assembly GCA_027297005.1). Next base: position 167 of record JAPUIN010000087.1, on the reverse strand, counting down.
CTGGCACTGAACATCCGCTCGAGATGGCGCAACTCGCCCCACGCCGTTTCGGTAAAACCGAGCGGCGGCTGCCGGCCGGGCTCGACCGGGTCCTCCCCTCCACGCGGCGCCGTGTCCCGAACGCGGCCCCACGCAATACCCGGACAGGCTGCCAGAACGGCCACGAT
>JAPUIN010000086.1 GCA_027297005.1 Acidobacteriota bacterium | reverse complement strand
CGACGCAATCCGGTCGCGGCAGGATCCCGGCGTTGAGAATCGCGGCGAGGTGACGGTGCGCCGCGTCGCCGAGCGGCGGCGCGAGGTAGTCGATCCCGCCGAACTTGAGCTGGTGTATCAGAGTACGGAAAGGGCCGCTGTAATCAGCCCCCCAGAGCAGGATGCGCCGCGCCCCGCGGCGCAGCCGCACTCCCGGGGCCCACGGCAGGCGGCCCCAGCATGGAATGCAGACTCCACCCTCCTGGCGCCACGGCAGCGCCGCGCGGCATAGCAGGCAGTCGGCCGGCCAGAGTGCCGCCAGGCACGCCTCGAACAGACGGCGTGCGGGCGGGGCGATCGCCGGCATGGCGTCTCATCCCTCGCTGGACGATCGGCTCTCCATACACTGTGCGTCGGTTTGATGTGGCGGTCCCGCTAGCCTTCCTTGCGCTCGACGGTGTAGACCGGGGCGGTACTGAGACCGAGTTCCTCGACGGCGCTCTCTTCGCGGATGTCGACCGCGACGCTGTTCCACTCACCGCAGCGGCTGCAGTATTCCACCCAGGCGGGGTATTTCCGGTCACAGGTGCGGCAGACGTAATCGACTTCCAGCGCCTCGGACTCGCGCAGCACGGTCTCCATCTCCCGGAGAGCCTCGCGATAACGCCCCTGCCGTTGGTGAATCTTTGCCAGCAGGTGATGCAGCGCCGGAAAGCGCGCGACCCGCTCCCGCAGGCGGGCGAATTCCTGCATCGCCTCGTCGATCATCTCGAGACGGTAGTACAGCTTGCCGAGGAAGAAACGCGGCACGGCGGCATTCTGGTCATGCCAGAGCGCCCCCTTCAACGCCTCGATCGCCTTGCGCGGCTGCTCATCCTGCAGGTAGTGATCCTCGATGCTGGTGAGGAACACCGGGTGTCCGGTCGCCTTGAATCCCTCTTCCCAGACGCTGACCGCCTCTTCGGGCTGACCGGTGGCGACCAGCGCCTTGCCGAGGCGGACGTGGGCGGGGACGAAGGAGGCGTCGGTGTGCACCAGGCGCCGCAGCACGCCGATCGCCTCGCGCGCATTGTCCTGCTCCAGATAGCGGCAGGCCAGCATGTAGCGGATTCCGAGGTGGAATTTCATCTCCCCCTTGCGCGAATACCCCAGCTGTTCCAGCAGGGTGTCTATCTGCTGCTGGATCTCCCATGCCTTTTCCCAGGCGCTCTCGCTGAGACAGATGGCACGGTATTTCCGGTGCGCGGTGAGAGAGCGTTTCGGGTCGAGCTCGATGATGCGGTTCAGTATCGCCTTGGCGTTCTCGAGCGCGCCGGACACCTCGTAGTCGACCACCAGCGAGTAAAGCGGCCGCAGGTCGGACTCCTTCACGCGCGAGGCCCGCCGGTGGTACTCGATCGCTTCGGCAAAGCGCCGCAGGGTGCGCAGGACCTCACCCCCCTTGAGCAGCGCCTCGAAATGATTCGGGTCAATGGTCAGGACATGGTTGAAGTGCTCCAGGGCCCGCTCCTCGCGGCCGTTGAGCATCGATTCGATCCCGGAGAGGTAGCGCTGCTCCGCCTCCTGCTGGCTCTGCAGCTTGCGCCGCGCGGTCAGGTTCCCGAACAGCCGTCGAGCGTCGCGCAGCAACCCGAACAGGAGCGGCACGAGCATCGAGACGCTGCTAACCATCAGGACGGAGAACCAGACCGGCATCGACAGGCCGTGCCCGAAGAAGATCTGCCGGTTAAGAACTTCCTGGTTGGTGGTGTAGAGGACGGACAGGACCGCGACGACGATCGCGCCGATCATCAGGTAGACGACGGTACGGATTCTCATAGCGGTCCTCGCTTACGGCGGGGCCGTCGGGCGCCCCTCCAGGCGATCTATTCTACAGGAGACCGCGCTCAACCTTCTCCTGGCATGACAAACAGTGGCTCGCCCATGGAACGGCCTCGAGCCGCTTCTTATTCAAGTCTTCGCCGCACTCGGCGCACACGGCGAAGCCCCCCTTGTCGACGCGATGCAGCGCGTCATCGACCTTTTGAAGGATCTCGCGGTCGGTATTCGAGAGGGAATAGAGGAATTCCTTGGTGTAGGAACTCGACGCCTTGTCGGCCAGGTCCTGGGTGCCCTCGTCGTCGGTCAGACGGCCGTAGGTCATGTTCTTATTGTAAGCCTCGGCCAGGCTCTTCTTCTTTTCGACCAGAAGCTTCCGATAGCCAGCTAGTTGTTTCTTGGTCATCGCCTTCTCCGATGGTTCAACTTCGGTATGCTCAATCGGTTTCGATGGCGCCTCCGCCATCGAATTCACGGGATCCGGTAACGCTTGCGTTTCTCCAGCAAAGTCTTGCGGTTGATGCCCAGTATGTTCGCCGCCTCGGCCCGGTTTCCCCCGGTCGACCTCAGGACTTCGCGGATGTGCTCCGCCTCGATTTCGGCCAGCGACCGGCCCTGCCCTGGCATCTCCGGCGCGGTGCCCGCCGTCAGCAGCTCGATGCGAATCGCCCCGGCCGGGATCTCCGGCGCGTCGTTCAGAATTGCCGCGCCTTCCATCACGTTCTTGAGCTCCCTCATGTTGCCGGGCCAGTGGTGCTGCAACAGCCGCTCGAGCGCCCCCGGCGACAGGCGCCGTGCCGGCCCGCCGTGCCGGGTGGTGATGTCCCGCAGAGCCGCGTCGGCCAGGCCGGGGAGATCCTCGAGCCGTTCGCGCAACGGCGGCAAGTCCAGCCGGACGACGTTGAGCCGGTAGTACAGGTCTTTGCGGAACCGCCCCGAAGCGACCAGCGGCTCCAGATCGGTCTGGGTCGATGAGAGGATCCGCACGTCGACCTCGATGGTGCTGGTCCCCGCCAGCCGTTCGAACGACCTTTCCTGGACCACTCGGAGCAGCTTCCCCTGCAGCGCCGGCGCCAGCTCGCTCACTCCGTCGAGCAGGATCGTTCCGCCGTCCGCCTGTTCGAACCGACCGAGGCGCCTTTCGACCGCGCCGGTGAATGCCCCCTTTTCGTGGCCGAACAGTTCACTCTCGAGCAACTCGACCGGTATGTTCGCGCAGGTGATGGTGACGAACGGCCCGGCGCTCCTGGGGCTGGCACCGTGCAGGTAGCGTGCCATCATCCCCTTGCCGGTGCCGCTCTCTCCCGAAAGCAGAACGTTGGCGTCGGTTTGCGCCACCCGGCGGGCCATTTCGAGCAGCCGGCTCATCCGTTCCGAGCCGCTCATCCCGGGATCGAACCTGGCCTCCGACGCGCGTGCCCCCATGGGAGTCTCCTCACCTGGCCGGCAAACGAGGTAATTTAGAGGCCGGCGGCCGGAATGTCAACCCTTTCGGGCGACGGAAGCGCCTTTTTTTCTTCTAGTTCCGCTAACTGTGGCGACCATCGGCGGGGCATCGCCCCAGAGCCTCTCGAGGTTGTAGAACTCGCGCCTCTCCGGGGTGAAAACGTGCACCACCAGGTCGGAGAAGTCGAGCAGGATCCAGTCGCCCCGGTCGTAGCCCTCCACGTGCGTCGGGCGCACCCCCTCGTCCCGCAGCTTTTCGAGGATCTCGTCACAGATCGCCTGCGTCTGGCGCCGCTGGGAGCCGCTGCAGATCACGAAGCAGTCGGTGAACGAGGCCAGCTTGCTGAGGTTGAGCGCAACCGGATCCAGCGCCTTCTTTTCGGCCGCCGCTTCGAGAACCATGCGAATGCGTTGCTTGAGCTGAATGTCAGTGCCTCCTCTCGACCTGAGTCTCCTCGTTGTCACCGGAGTCCTCGGAGCCGGCCGACTCCACCAGCGCCCAGACCGCTTCGAGCAATTCGCGAATCCCCTCGCCGCTGACCGCCGAGATGCGGTGGAGCTTTGTGCCGTCTGCGGCGCACTGTTTTTCGAGGGCCGCCAGGCGCTCCGGTGATTGCAGGGCGTCGATCTTGCTGGCGACGACCATCTGCGGTTTGGACCTGAGCGTGGCGCTGAATGCGCCGAGTTCGGCGTTGATGATCTTCATGTCCTCGAGCGGTTCGCGGGCGGTGCTGTCCGACACGTCGATCAGGTGAATCAGCACCCTGGTCCGTTCCACGTGACGCAGAAACTGCATTCCGAGCCCCTGGCCTGCGTGCGCTCCTTCGATCAGGCCGGGGATATCCGCCACCACCAGGGTGCGGTATTGTCCCAGATCGACCACGCCGAGGTTCGGTTCGAGCGTGGTGAAGGGGTAGTCGGCAATCTTGGGACGCGCCGCCGAGATTCTCGAGATGAGCGTCGACTTGCCGGCGTTCGGAAACCCGATGATGCCGACGTCGGCGATCAGCTTCAGCTCGAGCAGGAGATCGAACTCCTCCCCGGGCCGGCCCGGTCCGAATTCACGCGGCGCCTGGTGGGTCGAGGTGGCGAAAGATGCGTTGCCGCGCCCACCGCGCCCCCCCTTCGCCAGGCACACCCGGTCCCCTTCGCGGACCAGATCGGCAAAGACGATCTCGCCGTCGTCGCTCATGATCAAGGTGCCGGGAGGGACCTTCAGGATCAGATCTTCGCCACTTCGTCCCGTGCAGCCGCTCCCCGAGCCGTGACGGCCTCGATCGGCGGTGAAGCGCCGTCGGAAACGGAAGGCATTGAGGGCCTTGAGTGAGGGATCGGCCTCGAAGATGACCGAACCGCCCGCGCCTCCCGACCCCCCGTCCGGGCCGCCGCGAGGCACGAACTTCTCCCGCCGGAAACTCACGCAGCCGTCTCCACCGGAACCACCGACAACTTGTATGCGGGCCTGATCGACGAACATGATCCACCTGCCACGCCCACGCTGCGATCCCGTGCGCTGCGAGCGGTCATCGTGTCACTGCGGGGAAACCGGTCTGGCTAGGATTCCTGGGGCGGGACCGTGGCGGGATCGATATTGATGAACTTACCGAGACGACCACGGTCCTGGAAGCGAACGAAG
>JAPUIN010000085.1 GCA_027297005.1 Acidobacteriota bacterium | reverse complement strand
CTCTGATCGCACTTCTCCGCCAGCGTTCCCCTGTCTGCCGGCGCAGGCCGGTCTTCCGGCGATATATAGCGATATATAGAATGATGTGCGAGACCTGTCCGGTCTACGATCACAGATTCGAAAGGGGGTCGGGATACTTCGTCGGCACCATGTACGCCAGATACGCGTTGGCGACCCCGGCGTATCTGTTGCTGGTGCCTCTCGACCAGGCGATGGATCCGGAGAAGTGTGCCGCCGGAGCGGCTCGATCCGGCCGTCGGGGTGAACTCGGAACCGGAAGATGAACACCGGATCCCGTTTCAACACCAGCGAGTGGAACCTGAGGTCGAACACGCTCACCCGCGCGCCGGCGTCGTCCCGTTCCACGCTCCAGACCGACGCCTTGAAGAACTGCTCCAGCCGGCGACCGCGGCGCGTGCCGCGCACCCGCTCGACGATCGGGTCGCCGGTTGCTGTCGGGATCCTTCCGCGCGGCTCGACCCGGCCCGAGGGAACGTGCAGGAGATAAAGGTCGTAGGCGCCCCCCGCGCGCGCGATCCCCCGCCATCGGTGGGGTCCGAGTGGCTCCGGGAAGACGTAGGTGAATTCGGGGCGCCCCCCGCGCGCATGAATCTCTGCGGCCAGCATTTGTGCGGCCGCGGCACGGCCGCCGCCACAGGCCATCAGGTAGACCGCCGTCGCGACGAGCGCAATACGCGATAACGGGACGAGCCGCGGGCGCATCCCTTTCGGCAGCGAGATCAACAGGGGCAGGACCAGCAGCCCGGTCAGGATCAAATCGATGATGAACACGGTCGCCAGCTCCGGCCGCCAGTCGGAGAGTGGCCAGAGGATCATCACGCCGAACGAGTTGATCAGATCGAACAGAACATGAACGATCCATCCCAGCGCCGACAGGCCGAGAAGCGTCGAGAAGCGAATGCGGCGGAGGAAGAGCTTCAGGAGGAGTGCGAGCAGCAGCGACCAGACCGGCGCCATCAGGATCGAATGGCCGAACGTCCGGCGCAGAAGTAGCGAGGCAGGATCCCCTGTAATGTGAACGATCGTGTCGATGTCGGGAAGGTTCGCGGCGATCGCCAGGATCGGCACCGCGACGCGGCCGACCCGGCGGCGGAACAGTGCGTTCGCCAGGCCGACCCCGACCAGCGTGTGGGTCAGCGGATCCATACACGGTCCGGGGAGACACCGCTCAGGATTCGATCCTGCGATAGAGCGCCGCGATGTGCTCCACTGTCGTCCCGCAGCAGCCGCCGACGATTCTGGCGCCCTGCGCCAGGCACGCCAGGATCCAGTCGGCGTAGCGATCCGGCTCGTGGTGTTCCGGGAGCGTCCATCCGTTCACCTCGTCCGGCGCGCCGAGATGGGCGTACAGACCGGTAGGGCGATCGGTGACGAGTCCCGCGAGATTGGGATAGACCTCCTCGAGCGTCTCCGGCGGCGCGCAGTTGAGGAGGATCGCGCGCAGTCGCTTCCCGCCGACATCGAGGATCTCCGGCAGGACCTCAGCGAGGGTCTCGCCCGACAGGAGCCGGTCGGGAGTCTTCGGGCACAAACTCAGGATGACGTCGAGATCCGTGTCGGCCGCAGCCTCGAGCGCCGCCACGGTCTCCGAGGCACGGTTCATCGTTTCGATCAGGATGAGATCGACCCCGAGCCCCGCCAGCAGCTCGATCTGGCGGCGGTGTTCAGCCAGGGAGGCGGCCCGTTCCGGGACGAGATCAGGCCGGTAGCAGTCCTCGAGAGGGGCAATGCTGCCAGCCACGAGTGCAGGGCGCCCTTGAGACAACGCCGCTCCGCGCCGGGCCGCTTCGACGGCGCGCTCGTTCAGACTCCGCCACGAGTCGAGAGCGCCCGCTCGCTCGAGCACGCGCCGCGTGGTGCGGAACGTGTTGGTGACGAGGATATCGGCCCCGGCGCGGGCGTAATCGGAGTGGATGCCGGCGAGCGCTTCGACACCTGCGTCCGAGGTCAGAGCGTGCGCCGACCAGAGAGGCAGCGTCGTCGGGATCCCCCGGCGCAGAAGCTCGGTGCCGACCGCCCCGTCGATCAGGACTGGCCGGCTCCGTTTCAAAAGGTGTGACAGCCCCTCCGAGGCCATGATGGAACGACTCCTCCCTGGGTTCCACGCATTCTAGAACATCGCGTCCCTCCCCGGGACCGCGAGGTAGAATGGCGCCCCCGCGGTGACGGCGACTCCCGCGGCCTTCCCCAGGATCGAATGGGTGTGACCCGCGACCGCGACTGGCAGATCTGGATCGACATCGGCGGGACGTTCACCGACGCCTTGGGCCTCGACCCGCGCGGCGTTCTGCATCGCGTCAAGATCCTCAGCACCGGGGCTCTGCGGGGGGCCGTCGAGGGTTGCGAGGGAAGCAACCGCCTGCGCGTACGGGCGCGCTGGGGGGCGCCGCCCGACTTCCCACGCGGATTCCGGTTCCGTCTTCTCGATCGATCGCATGGGGAGGCTTCGGTCGCCTCGCACGATCCCCGCTCGGGACTCATGACCCTGGTTGGCGGTCCGATCGAATCGATTCCGCGCGGCACCCCGTTCGAGGTGATCTCCAGCGAAGATGCACCGATCGTCGCCGCCCGACTGTTGACCGGCGTGCTCCCCGGAGAGACCCTTCCGGTGATGGAGCTGCGCCTGGCGACGACGCTCGCCACCAATGCCCTGCTCGAGCGCCGCATCGCACGAACGGCCCTGTTCGTGACGCGCGGCTTCGCCGATCTCCTGCGCATCGGGACGCAGCAGCGACCCGACCTGTTCACCCTGGAGGTCCGCACGCCCGAGCCGCTGTACGAGGCGGTCATGGAGGTCCCGGGGAGGATGGCCGCCGACGGCACCGAGATTGAGCCGCTCCGGACCGGAGCGATCGCCGACGGAGCCCGGCGCCTCCTGCGCGAAGGGATCGATGTTGCGGCTGTGGCATTGATGAATGCCTACCGGAACGGGGAGCAGGAGGGGCGGGTGCGTGATGAGCTGCTTGCCCTCGGTTTTCGATACGTTTCCTGCTCGTCCGAACTGGCCCCCCGCATACGGATCCTCCCGCGCGCCGAGACTGCGGTGATCGACGCTTCCCTGTCGCCGATCCTTCGCGACTATCTGGCACGGATTGAAGCGACCCTCGATCGCGGGAGGCTGCACGTGCTGACGAGCGCCGGCGGGCTGGTCGCGCAACGCGCCATCCGACCTAAAGATATGCTCTTGAGCGGACCGGCCGGAGGCGTCGTCGGCGCGGCGCGCGCCGGGCGACTCTCCGGCTTTGATCGTCTGATCACCTTCGACATGGGCGGCACGAGCACCGATGTGGCACGCTACCAGGGGGACTACGAGTACCTGTTCGAGCACGCGGTGGGGAACGCACACCTCGTCGCCCCCGCGCTGGCGATCGAGAGCGTCGCCGCGGGGGGCGGATCGATCTGCTGGCTGGACGGCCCCCGCCT
>JAPUIN010000084.1 GCA_027297005.1 Acidobacteriota bacterium | reverse complement strand
TGTCTTCGGGAGGCCGGCGGGATCCCCTGATTGATCACGAAAACGTGTTCCGGCCCTATCCCTCCTCGTCCCCCCCCCGTCCACCGGCGGACGCTCACCGCGCGGTGATATCTCAGCAGATGTGCGACGACCCGCCACTGGTCGGTTGCGAGCACCGGATCCGCCCGGTATACTTCCAGGAATTCCGTGAGGGAGGCCGTCGCTACATGTCGAGATTGGGAAACACGATGCGCGCACTGCTCGTGGCAGTCGTCTGCGTCGCGCCCCTCGCCTGCAGCGGCGACGACAGGGGCGTGACGATCCGGGGCCTCACAACAAATATCAACATCAACCCCAGCGCCGCACCGAACACCCTATATTTCGTAGAAGATTCCTCCTCCGCCGGCAACGTCGTGGTCGTCAACGTGATGCTGGAATCGGACGCCGGGCTGCAGTTCGACGCCATCAATCTCCACTTCATCTTCGATCCGAGCATCATCCAGGTGAGTATTCTACCTCTCGACAGGGATCCTCAGGGTTCTATCGCTCCTTTCGGAGAATGTTCGTCTTCCACTGCATTCTGTCCCGCATACCCCTGCCCTCCAACTCACGAATTCGACGACCCAACCGACAAGTGTTGCCTCATGAACGACTTCAACTCCAATACAGGTATGTGCGACACACCTGCTATGGAAATCATCGGAACCGACGGTCCCTTCTGCCTCGATAACAGCAGCGCTGCATCCGTGACGGGGGATCTCCTGACTGGGATGGCGGCCGGTCAGAGCGGGCTCTGTGCCTCCTACGACCAAGGGGGGATGGCGGGGACGATCCTCCTTCTGCGCCTCATGATTCTGGGCGCCGCGGCCGGCGAAAGCGAACTCCAGATCATCAGCTTGCAGGATACGGGCATGACCGGAGACTGCTCGGTCCTCAACGGCTCAATGGACCTCGGTATCGTCTGCGATGATGGCGGGGCGATCGTCACCGTATCCAGATAGTCACTTTGGTTGTGCTCCGTCAACGCATTGTTCCCGGGCACCGATCCTCACCCCGTCATTCCCCCGGTCCTCGACACGCTGAACCGGCGGATCAATCTCGAAGCGGATTGTGAGATACTGTCGGGCCCGGGGCGGCCGCTTCGGCCCGAACCCGCGGTATGGAGGAGGGGATGCAGGAAAAGGTCGTCGCGCATTTCAGGAACGGCAAGACCCAGCGAGGCTACACGCACGACTTCAAGCCCGATGTGGACAACTTCCATCTGCTGCCCAGCGAGGGGGGAGGTATCCCCACCCCGATTCGCCTCGACGAGCTGAAGGCTCTCTTCTACGTGAAGGACTACGGGTCGATGCGCCGGCAGGTCGACCGCGCCAAGCGGTTCGGCGCCGGAGGGAACCAGGGCCAGAGAACGATCGTCGAGTTCAGGGACGGCGAGAAGATCTGGGGGTTCACCGAGGAATACTCCGCCAACAGCCTGGGATTCTATTTCGTTCCCGCCGACGCGCAGGAGAACAACATGCGCATTTTTATTGTCAACTCGTCGGTCAAGCAGATCAATTTCGAGGAGTGATGCGGCGGCCCCGCCGCGGCGCTCCCCGCCGTTCCCGAGGTGCCCGATGAATGTCCCGCGTCGTCCCGGGAAGACCGCGTTCCATATCGTGCTGGCGACCGTCATCGCCCTGATCACGGCGATCGGACCGGCCGGCACGGCCGGCAATTCCGCCCGGTACAAGCTCGAGCCGAACAAATGGCTGGCCCTCGATCTCGCCGTGATCGACGTGCAGGCCGAGCAGATCAAATTTCACTGGCCGTCGACCCTGTTGGGGATCAAGACCGGCTACAAGGCGACGGTCAGGGTGAAGAACGGATCGGTGCGACAGATTGGGGTCGCGCTCGCCGTGGCCCTGTACGACAAAGACTCCCGTCTCATCGGGGCCGGCACCACGAGCACGCGGGTCGGCACCATCGATCCTGGCGATACCGCCGAGTTCGAAGTCGAGTTCAAGCATACGACCCAGCGCCTCGAGCAGGCCTCGCAGTTCCACATCCTCCTGGAGATCGGCTGACGCACTGAGCGGAACGGGGAGATCCGGGATCTTTTCGGCTCTCCGATCCGGATGAGGTGATCCGAATGGGCATCGCGACCGACGCCATCCACGCCGGGGTCCGCCCCGACCCGGCTACGGGGGCCATCATGACCCCCATCTATCAGACCTCGACCTACGTTTATGAGGCGCTCGGCCGGGACAAGGGGTACGACTATGCCCGCTCGATCAACCCGACCCGATCGGCGCTCGAGGAGAACCTCAGTGTCCTGGAGGAGGGTCACGCGGCCTATGCGTTCGCCTCGGGGATGGCCGGGATCACCGCCGTGATGTCCCTCCTGAAATCGGGGGACCACGTGGTCGTGAGCGACAATGTCTACGGCGGCACCTACCGGCTGTTCTCCCGGGTGATGGAGGACTTCGGGCTGTCGTTCAGCTACGTCGACACCTCGTCGATCGAGCGCCTGGAGGGGGCCATTCGCGGGAACACGAAGATGGTCTACGTCGAGACCCCCACCAACCCGATCATGACCCTCACCGATATCGCCGAGACCGCCAGGATCTGCCGCGATCGCGGGCTGATTTCCGTGGTCGACAACACCTTTCTCACGCCGTGCCTGCAGAAGCCGCTGAAGCTCGGTGCGGATGTGGTCGTGCACAGCACGACGAAATATCTGAACGGCCATTCCGACAGCGTGGGGGGGGCTGTGATCCTGGCCCGTCCGGAGCACGCCGAGCGGATCAAATTTGTCCAGAACACCGCCGGCGCCATCCTGGGTCCATTCGATTCGTGGCTGGTTCTGCGCGGCATCAAGACGTTGCCCCTGCGGATGCGGGCGCATGAGGAGAATGGCCGCCAGGTCGCGGAGTTCCTCGATGGGCATCCCAGGGTCGAGAAGGTCCTCTATCCCGGCCTCCCCTCCCACCCACAGCATGATCTGGCCCGGAGACAGGCGAGCGGGTTCGGGGGGATGATCTCCTTCTTCCTCAAGAGCGCCACCGACGCTGAACGGTTCTTCAACAGCCTGAAGCTCTGTGCCCTGGCGGAGAGCCTGGGCGGCATCGAGACCCTCGTCTGCCAGCCCTCCACGATGACCCATGCCGCGGTCCCGAAGGAGCAGCGCGATGCGCTCGGCCTGACCGATGCCCTGGCCCGCATCTCCATCGGTTGCGAGGACGTCGAAGATCTGATCGCCGACCTCGATCAGGCGCTTCGCGCCGCCTGACTCCGCCCCTCCTGCTCACCATCCACTGGGGATGCCTCAGACCCCCCGGGGGTTGAAGCGGCCCCCCCACACCGCTAGAATGGCCTGACGATCGCGCCTCGAACCGCGCGCATCAGGCCTCGGACAGGGAGGATGGAATGAGCACGATTCGCTTACCACCGGCTCTGCTGGCCGCTCTGCTCGGACTCGCCCTCGTTGCGGGACCGACCCTGCTGGCCCAGGATGAGCCCTCATTGTTTGGAGACGAGGAGGAAGAAGAGGTCGAGGAGGAGGCGCCGCTCATCAACGCCGGACCCTCGGTCCCGGAGCCACCGCTGAGCAAGGACCTCGATTTCGAACGCTGGCGTGACATGAACGGACGCGAGCGGTTCACCTTCGTCGAGGGGGCCGTTCTCACACTGGAAGAGATCGCGTCACGCCTGCGGCTGTCGCTCCCGTCTGATGGTCGCACGCCTCCCGAACAGCTCGCCTTTCTCGTGAAGTTCGTCGGCGATCATCACCCCCGCCGGTCACCGTCCGTCTATCTCAAGGAGATGGATCGCATCTACCTGACGTCCGAGGGACAGAAGATGTCGATTCACGGGTGCTTCCTGACGGCGTTCCGTCGCCTCAACCACCGCTGACCATTCCAACGAGGCTCTCAGGACGGCCCGGTCTGAGGACCGACCTCTCCGGCGACCCAGTCGATGTAGCCAGAGTCTCCGCCGGCCACCGGGAGGGCGAGGATTTCGGGGAGATCATAGGAGTGCAGATCCCGGATCGTCTGCCGGACGTTCTCGAGCATGGCCGGTGTCGTCTTCACGATCAGCAGACCCTCCTCCTCGTCGCAGACCTTCCCCTTCCAGCGAAAGATCGATCGGATCCGGGGGATCAGGTTGACGCAGGCGGCCTGCCTGCGCTCCACCAGGGCGCCGGCGATCGTGCGTCCCTCCTGATCGGACGAAACCGTGCACAGGACGACGAGGATCGGGGTGTCGCTCACGTGGCGGATTATAGGAATCGCTTTCCCGGAATGTCAACGAGAGCGACGCACCCGCAGGATGACGGCTTATGATCCGCTTCGGGACTTCCGGATGGCGGGCCGTGATCGCCGAGGGGTTCACCGTCGCGAGCGTCCGGCGCGTGGCCGGGGCGATCGCCACAATCCTGTTGGAAGCGGGGCACGCCCGGAAGGGGGTCTTCGTCGGGTACGACACCCGGTTCCTCTCCGATCGATTCGCGCGCGAGGCGGCCGGTGTGCTCGCCGCTCGCGGCGTGCCGGTTTCCCTCTCCCCCACCCCGGTCCCGACGCCGGCCGTCGCGTTCGCCATCGTTTCGGGACGGAGGGCGGGAGGGATCAACATCACGGCCAGCCACAACCCTCCTGAATACAACGGCCTCAAATTCTCGACCTCCAACGGAGCTCCTGCCGTGCCGGAGATCACGCGGCGCATCGAGGAGATCGCCAACCGGAACTCCGGCGCCGGCCCGCATGAAGCCCGGAAGAGAACGCGCGCCGGCCGGGCCAGAGGCACGGCGATCAGGAGGCAGGACGTGCGCGCCGCGTACTTCCGGCATCTCCTCCGCCTGGTCAGGGCGCCGGCGATCCGCCGCCGGAAGCTCAGGATCGGCTGCGACCCCAGGCATGGCGCGTCGATCGGATACCTCGACGGGATCATCTCCCGCGTGGCGCGCAGCGTCGAGGTCATCCACGACATCGCCCATCCTGAATTCGGCGGTACCGGCCCCGACTGCGGTGAGAAACAGCTAAAGCCTCTGCAGCAGCTGGTGCGCCGCCGGAAGCTCGATCTCGGGGTCGCCACGGACGGCGACGGCGATCGTTTCGGCATCATCGACGCCGGCGGACATTTCATCCCCCCCAATCTGTTTCTGGCGATCCTGGCCGACTATCTGCTGGAACACCGCCGGATGCCAGGGGGCATCGGTCGATCGGTCGCAACGACGCACCTGCTCGACGCGATATGCGCTCACTATGGCCGCACCCTCTATGAGACGCCGGTCGGGTTCAAGTACCTCGGGGACTATCTCCAATCGGGGCGGGCTTTCCTGATCTGCGAGGAGAGCGCAGGACTCAGTCTGCGTGGTCACGTGCCGGAGAAGGACGGCATCCTGGCGGGCCTGCTCGCGGCGGAGATGATCGCCGTCAGGCGCCGGTCGCTGCGGGATCAAATCCGCGATCTGTTCGCCAGGGTCGGGCCGCTGCACAGCCGCCGGATCGACTATCATACGGCCGCATCCGTGAGAGACCGCCTGGCACGCCGTCTCGAGGAGATTCCCACGATGTTCGCGGGCCGCCGCATCATCCGCCTCAACACCACCGACGGACACAAGCTGATCTTCTCGGACGGAGCCTGGCTGCTCCTCCGGCCGTCGGGAACCGAGCCACTGATTCGGTGTTACGTGGAGGCGCGCTCGGTGAAGGACCTCGACCTGCTGTCGGCTGCAGCGCGCGACCTGATCGCGCAACCCTGACGACGATGTCCGGAATCAAGCAAGTCCGAGCACGCGAAATACTCGATTCGCGGGGAAACCCGACGGTCGAGGTCGAGGTTCACCTTGAAGACGGCTCCCTCGGCCGGGCCGCCGTGCCATCGGGAGCATCCACCGGGTCGCGCGAGGCGCTCGAGTTGCGTGACGGCGACCCCAGTCGGTATCGCGGCAAAGGGGTCCTGAAGGCGGTCGGGAACGTCAACGAGCTTCTTGCCCCCGCCGTGCGCGGGCTCGATCCGGTCGATCAGAAACGGCTCGACTCGAAGCTGCGGGAGGTGGACGGCACGGAGGACGCCTCACGTCTCGGGGCGAATGCGCTGCTCGGGGTGTCCCTCGCCGGGGCGCGGGCGGCCGCCGTCAGTCGAGGCCTGCCCCTCTATCGTCACCTGGGAGGGGACGCCGGCCGCGATCTCCCGGTCCCCCTGTTCAACATCCTCAACGGCGGGGCACACGCCGACAACAATGTCGACATCCAGGAGTTCATGGTGGCGCCGATCGGTGCCGGCAGCTTCCGCGAGGCGTTGCGGATGGGGGCCGAGATCTTCCACGCCCTCAAGGAGGTGCTGAAGAAGAAGGGACTGCGGTCCGCACAGGGGGACGAAGGAGGATGGGCGCCCGACCTCGGCTCGAACACCGAGGCGGTCGAAGTGGTCCTTCAGGCGATCGAGAACGCCGGCTACCGCCCGGGTGAACAGATCGGGATTGCCCTCGATGTCGCCGCAACGGAACTGCAACGCGATGGCGCTTATCATCTGGAGGCGGAGTCCCCCTCGCGGCTTCCATCCGAACGGCTGGTTGCCTTTTATGCCGATCTCGTCCGCCGGTATCCGATCCTGTCGATCGAGGACGGCATGTCCGAGGACGACTGGGACGGGTGGGAGCAACTGACCCGTTCGTTGGGCTCGGTCATTCAGCTCGTGGGGGACGATCTGTTCGTCACCAACACCACTATGATCGCGGAGGGGATCCGGAGGAAGGTCGCCAATTCCGTCCTGATCAAACCGAATCAGATCGGGACCCTGACCGACACCCTCCGCGCGATCGAGATGGCGCGCGAGGCCGGCTACACGACCGTCCTCTCCCATCGTTCCGGAGAGACCGAGGACCCGTTCATAGCCGACCTCGCCGTGGCGCTCAACCTCGGCCAGATCAAGACCGGCGCGCCGTCGCGCGGCGAGCGCGTGGCGAAGTACAACCAGTTGCTTCGGATCGAAGAGGAGCTCGGTGAACGGGCGCGCTATCCCGGACGCTCAGCCATCGCGCCGTCACGCCGTGATGGAGGCGGCGGGCCATGACCGCGGCGCGCGGTCGGACCGGCGAACCCGGGCTCAAACGCAGCGCCCTCAGGACTCTCTTCTGGTTTCTCACCGCCATCCTTCTTTTCAACGCCTTCTTCGGCGATATGGGTATCATCGAGGCAGTGCGACAGCGGCGGACCGCCCGCCGACTGCGGCACGAGGTGGTCGCGTTGCGCACCGCCAACGACACTCTGCGTGCGGAGATCGAAGGCCTCAGGCGCGACCCGTTCAGGATCGAGTCGATCGCCCGCGAGGAGCTGGGGCTGAGCCGCCCCGGCGAGCTCATCTTTCTGTTCCAGGACTCCTGGGGCGACCCGGATGCAGAGAGTGAATTGGACCATCCTTGACAGCGGCCGGAGCGGCTGGGCTATAATCCGGTTCCGACGCGGGGTGGAGCAGCCTGGTAGCTCGTTGGGCTCATAACCCAAAGGTCGCGGGTTCAAATCCCGTCCCCGCCACCAAATATCTTCAAGTTTCACAGCAACATAGAGAGGGCGGCCGACTTGGCCGCCCTTCTCATTTTCCTGGATTGTGCCTGAATTGTGCCTGTTCGATCCGAGTGGGCCGATCATCCCTGCCCTTCATCGTCACCACGTTCTGCCCGGATGGCATCGTTTGCCGGTACGCCGCCGTCCGCTCGAGGGCGTCCCGCTGGTCGTCTCCAGTGGTGATGTCGTAGCGATCGAACACGCTCCGGGTCCTGTGGCCTGTGACTGACATAGCCACAGTCTCCGGGACGCCGGCCCGCACCATGTCACGGACGGCGCTGCGCCGCAGATCATGGAAACGCCGCCCCGACACTCCTGCGGCCATGCAGGCCGTCCTCCACGCCTTGCGGATGTCCACCAGGGGCCGGCCGCAACGGTGGAACACGAAGGCGCTGATCTCCGTCTGGTCGTCCCCGCTTTCGAACTCCCGGGCCTTCCATCGCTTCGCGATGAGCTGGTCAAGGGCATCCCCTTCGGCATACGCCAGGATGCGACTCGCGCCCGT
>JAPUIN010000083.1 GCA_027297005.1 Acidobacteriota bacterium | reverse complement strand
TGATGGAGGTGATTCCGGAGCAGGAAGGGATCAAACCGTGAGTTCGACCGCCGCCACCGGCTCCCTCATCCTTGTCCTCATCGTCATCGCCCAGCTTGCCGCCGGCTGCGGCCGCGCGCCGGATCGGGACGACACGCCGCCGGTGCCGTCCGCTCGCGAAGAATCTCCACGATCGCCGGGGGCTGCCCCGTTCGTCCATTTTGAGTCGGCCGCCGAGGAGGCCGGGATCGATTTCCGTCACGTCAACGGCGCGACTGGAGAGAAGTACGTCCTCGAGACGCTCGGCGGCGGGGTCTGCGTCTTCGATTACGATGGGGATGGGCGTCTCGATCTCTATTTCGTGCAGGGGGGCGCGTTACCGGGTTTCGAGCCGGCACCCCCGCCGCGATCGGCGCTCTATCGCAATCTCGGAGGGGGGCGTTTCGCGGAGACGACCGAGGCGGCGGGGGTCGGCGGGCCGGATCGCTACGGATTCGGGTGCTCGGCCGCTGACATCGACGGCGACTCCGACCGCGATCTTTACGTCACCTACTACGGGCCCAATGTGTTGTACCGCAACGAAGGGGACGGCACCTTCGTCGAGGTGGGAGCGGACGCCGGCGTCGACGATGCTCACTGGGGGGCCAGCGCGGGGTTCGCCGACTACGACGGCGACGGCGATCTCGATCTCTACGTGGTCAATTACCTCGACTACGAGCTCGAGAGCTTTCTCTACTGCGGCGAGAATCGACCCGGCTACCGTACCGTGTGCCATCCACGCAATTACGGCAGCCAGCCGGACGTTCTGTACCGGAATCGGGGGAATGGAACGTTCGAGAACGTGAGCGTCGGCGCCGGGATCGTCGATCGGACCGGCAAGGGGCTGGGGCTCGTCTGGGGCGACTACGACGGTGACGGCGATGCCGATCTCTACGTGGCGAACGACGACACTCCCAATTTCTTGTGGCGCAATCGGGGGGACGGGACGTTTGAAGAGGTCGGCGAAGTCGTCGGCGTCGCCTATTCCGAGGACGGACTGCCGCAGGCGGGAATGGGGACCGACATGGCCGATTACGATCGGGACGGCCGTCTCGATCTGTTCGTCACGAACCTGGCGGAGGAGACGAATGAGCTGTACCACAATGACGGCGACGGATTCTTCTCGGATCGGACCTTTCCATCCGGGTTGGGCGCCGCGTCTCTGCTGTCGCTGGGATTCGGCGCCTTCTTCTTCGATCCGGATGATGACGGGCTGCTCGATCTGTTCGTCGCGAACGGGCACATCATCGACAACATTGAACTGTACAACGACACGATCACGTACGAGCAGCCGGCCCACCTGTACCGGAATTTAGGGGATGGGCGATTCGAGCGGGTGACGACGGTTGGCGCCGCCCTCGCCTCATCCTACGTCGGCCGGGGGGCCGTCCGCTTCGATTACGACGATGATGGTGACCAGGACGTCCTGATGGTGCAGAACGATGGGCCGGCCATCCTGCTGCGCAATACGGGCGGGCCGTCGGCCCACTGGGTGACGATCGCGTTGCGCGGCGCGGCGCCGAACCTCGACGCGGTGGGGGGACGCGTGATCGTGCGGGTCGAAGGGATCGAGCGCGTGCGCTACGCGCGCACCGCCGTTTCATATCTGTCGCAGGCGGATCCTCGTCTTCATTTCGGTCTCGGATCCGCAACTTCGATAGAGTGGATCACGGTCGACTGGCCGGGCCGCGGAGGCTTCCGGGAGCGGTTCAATCCGTCTGGGATCGATCGGTTCGTCACCCTGGTTCAGGGGGAGGGGCGCCAAGTCGATTGAGGGTGAATGGGGGACGCGCCCCACGCCGACTCAGGACAGGCCCCTAGGGACGGGGCGGGACCCGGCCGCTGACGATGTGCGAACGCTCCACGAGCCCTAGCGTCGTCAGCCCCTCCAGGCGATAGTAGTAACGGCGTCCCGGCACAGTACTTCCGTCCACAAAGACATACCCGATCTCCGATTTGCTGTCGCCGAAGGCAGGCACGGCGATCCCGTTCAGGCGGAGGAACGGGCCCTCGGGGGTGGTCGCGCGCTGCACGTTCCAGCCCATCAGGCCGCTCTCGGAGGCGGTCGTCCACTCGAGCTGCAAGGTTGGCCCGAGAGGTCGCGCGGTGAAGCCGGCGAGATCAAAAGGTCCGTAGGGATCGTGTCCGCCGCGCACCTGGAAGCGGGCCTCGTCGCCTGGCGTCGTCGAGGCGTTTCGCAGCACGATCCAGACCTCCGCCACATCACTCCACGGCAGTTCGACTCGACCGGTGCCCGATCTGTCGATCGGGACCGGGATCAGCAATCTCTGCGACCCTTCCGATTCGAAAGTGGCGAACAGGTCGGCCTCAGGTCGGCCCCCCGTGCCGTAGATCTCGAGGCTCAGAGCGCCTTTCCTGCGGTTTCCCTCGATGCGGAAGGCGAGACTGCCGAGCGGCCCGATCGCGTCGACCGGATCGACCTGGAACGGCGCAGGGCCGAGCGTGATGAGGCGGCTTTCTGGCAGAAGGGATCCGATCGAGTAGTGCAATCCGTCATCACGGCTTGCGGTGAGCAAATTCCAGCCGACGAATTCGCGGAACGCCTCCTCGAGCGTGATCCCCGCGGCGCGCACCAGAGTGCGTCGCGCGGCTTCGATCGCGTCCACTCCCTCGAGCGCCATCTCCTGCCAGACCTGTCGGACGATCGACGGATCTCCCGTCCGATCCGCGAGGAACATCGGCCAGAGCATGGCACCGCTCATCATCAGCAGGCCATCATCCTCGAGCGGCCGGTCGGGAGAGAGAAAGCGCGCAGCAAGCCCCGCGCTGGCGCCGGTCGGATCCCCTACCGCGCTCACCTCCAGCCAGGTTGCGGTCGCCTCGGACCAAAACGAACGGTCGCGCGGAACGATCCTCTGCAGGGAGGCGTGGGCCATCTGGTGGAGGACAGCCGGCATGAGGCGATCGGCGGACAGTCCCGAATCGAGCACCAATCGTGGGGACGTCTCCCCACCGCCGATCGTATACCCCTCCAGCCCGTGGCCGAGGGGGGCCAGAAGGATGTCGAGCGTCCCCCTCTGCGGGGCAGGGGAGGGGAAACCGAGATGTTCGACCAGGTAAGAGTGTGCGGCCTCGATCGACTCCGCGATCCGATCGAGTCGATCGGGATGGCCGTTGCGATTCCGATCAGGGTTGGGCGCGGTCGTGAGACCGGAGTATCGAATCGTATAGCGCCCGTTGACCGCCGCGAGTCGACGCGGGTCCTCCAGGACCGGCCGTGAGGCCGCGGCGCGGATTCTTCCACCCAGGGAGCCGGCTCCGCTCTCCGACATCGCCGCCAGGGGGAGCGTGGCGCACGGAATCGGAAAGTCACGCTCACCCGAGAGAGCCGAAAGGGCAGCGGCCGGACCATCGATCGAGAGGGCGACGTCCGCTTCGGCGTTCCGATCACCCGAAAGCAGCGAGGCGATCGAGACATGGCGATCATCAGTCCGCGCGAGAGCGGGCGCCCGTGGCAGAGCCATGGCGAGGACGACGAGCGTCAGCATCAGGACCATGCGGCGTACGACGGACTGCGGTTCTCGAGCCATGAGTGACCCGAATATAGGACACAAACCCTTGTGCGTCAAGACAATCCGCGATCACGGTGGGGTCGGAATGCGGCATCGGGTGCGGGGTGTACGCCGCGCGACCGATCGGCCCGGGAGGGGCGGTCGGGTGGGGGATGCGTTGTAGAATGAGGTCATACCTCCATGGGGTAGGGGAGATCTGAATGCCGGGTCCTCGGGGAGTCTGGGCTCGCCTGTTGCTGGCCGCGATCGTTCTGGCGTCGGGGCCCGATATCGAGTCGCAGACGCTCGGTGGACTCAGGGGGCAGGTGACGGACGAGCGCGGCTGGCCTATGGCCGGCGTCAGCGTCGCCGCCGCCAGCCGCGCGCGGGGAATCAGCGGGCGCGGGGCGGTCACCGACGACGCCGGCTCGTTCCGGATCCCATCCCTGCCCCCGGCGTCCGACTACGTCGTGCGGGCGACATTTCCCGGCTTCGCCACGGTCTCCATGATCGAGGTGCGGGTCGAGCCGTCACGCTTCACCACACTGCGCATCACCCTGCAGCGCCGCACCGAGTACCAGGAACAGATCGAGGTACGCGCGCAATCGAATCCCGTCAGTCTCGATCGTCCGACGGGACGGACGGTGATCTCCTCCGAGTTCATCGACTCCCTGCCGATCCTGGGGCGCAATTACCAGGATCTACTGACCCTCGCCCCCGGCGTGACCGACGTGGACGGAGACGGGAACCCGAACATCCACGGGGCGCGCGACACCGACGTCGTCACCCTGGTCGACGGGGTTTCGACCACCGATCCGCTGACCGGGCAGATCGGGGCGCAGCTCAACATCGAATCGATCCAGGAGATCGAGGTGATCACCTCGGGTGCGACGGCGGAATTCAGCCGCGCCCAGGGGGGGTTCGCCAACATCATCACCAAGTCGGGCGGCAACGATTTTCAGGGGACCTTCAAGTTCTTCTGGCGTGGATCGGCACTGGACGGCGACGGCGCGGGAATCGACGATCCGAGCCTGCATGGAGGGGTGGGGGAGTCCGGACTGCGGGATCTGGAGTTCAACGATTTCATGCCGTTCCTTTCCCTCGAAGGCCCGATCGTGCGC
Source organism: Acidobacteriota bacterium (assembly GCA_027297005.1). The sequence goes on along the minus strand of JAPUIN010000083.1, from coordinate 4,617 downwards.
GACCGCGCATGGTTCTTCACGGCCCACGAGTACATCAGGCGGGAGGATCCGGTGAACGCGCTGAACTCCGCCTTCGTCACCGGGACGACGGAATGGCGTGAGTTCGCCAAAGTGACCGTCCAGGTGAGTCCCAGCCACCGGATCGCCTTCTCGGTCAACTACGATCCGCAGGAGATCACGAACCAGGGCCTCAACAGCTTCCTGCGCGAGGAGAGCGGTTTCACACTGAACCGGGGCGGTCTCGTCCTGACCCTGAAGGCCTCCTCCATCCTGACCCCGCAGGTCTCCCTGGAATCCTCCATCTCATACTTCGACGAGCGTCCGGAGATCACTCCGACTCTGAATCCCGACACCAACGGCAACGGCCTGCTCAACATCGACCGCAACGGGAACGGTTTCTTCGAGGCCCGTGAGCGCGACCCGGGCGAGGATTTAGACGGGGACGGCAACTTCGACATCTTCGAGGATTTCAACGGCAATCGGCTTCTCGACGTTGGGGAGGATCTCGACAGAGACGGCCGGGTGACCCCCCAAGGCGGGTGCGAGGGAGAGGAGCGGGAGGACGTCGACTGCGACGGGCATCTGGACTTCCTCAACGAGGATCAGAACGGCAACGGGCTGCTCGACCGCGGCGAGGACATCGACGGGGACGGCCGACTGGATCTGGGGACCGAGGACAGGAACGGCAACCAGATTCTCGACGATGTCCCGTTCCCGGATAACACCTACCCCTTCGGAAGGCTCACCCCGGAGCAACCGGACCGGGAGTACATCATCAACCGGGACACCGGGGTGACGAGCGGCCCCCATTTCCAGAACGTCAGTGATCGTCGCAAGCGGTTCACCCTGCGCGAGGACCTCGGGGTCTACATCCCTGATTACTGGGGCAGCCACGACATCAAGGCGGGTCTCGTCGTCGAGCGTGAGAGTTTCGACCGCGCGATCGAATCGCGCTCCGTGCTCGCCCCTCTCTTGCGAAACGCGCGCTTCGGCCCCAGTACCATCCGCGCCCTCCTGCCGGCGCAGCCGTTCGTTGCGAACGAGGCACTCAACCTGACGACCGGCGTCTATGTTCAGGACTCGTACAAACCGTTCCCCAATCTCAACATGTCGGTCGGCCTGCGGTTCGATCGTGAGGTCACCGATTCGTTCGGCTACACCCCGTTCGAACCGTCCAGGGAGCGGCAGGAGTACAACAAATTGTGGAACCTCGGCGGCGGAGAGCGTGGTCTGGATGACTTCCGCATCGGCAATAACGACGGCCTGGCCAGCTTCGGGTTCTGCGCGGACCCGATCTTCGCCGGCAACCATGAGACCGGGGGGGACGTCTGTAAAAATTACCCGTTCGATCACAGCGTCGTGGACGATTTGAACCGGCTGCGCATGCTGGCCATTTCGCGTATGTCCCGCCATCACACCGAGGCCGGCTTCACCTCCCGCCAGATCGCCAGCCTGTTTCCGGACGTGCTGACGCCCGGAGGGGAGATCGATGCGGTGCGGCTAGCCCAGCGCGGCGTGCTGGCTCAGCAGCGGGAGGCGTTCCGGCTGACGAACAACAATCTGGCGCCCCGGCTTTCGATCTCCTGGGATCCGTGGTCGAACGGCCGGAGCAAGGTGTTCGCCACCTGGGGCCGCTACTACGACAAACTGTTCCTGAACACGATCATCGGGGAGGAGGGGCCGGACATCATCAACCGCTACTACCTGCTCGACGCCGACGGCGTGGCGGGGGGGGTTCCGAACCGCAACCTCGGAAACATCATCTCCAAGGCCCCCCCGTCCTCGACGCAAGTGGATCGGGGGCTCCAGACTCCGTACAGCGACGAGTTCACCATCGGCTTCGAGCGGGAGATTGCGCCCGAAGTCGCCTTGTCCATCACTTACATCGATCGCCACTATCGTGATCAGCTTCAGGACATCGACGTCAATCACACCTTGCGGCTCGGTCCTGATGGCGATCCCCTCGATCAGTTCGGTCAGTTGCCGCCCGCCGGGACCGTGAACGCCAGCCAATCGGTGCGCGACGGCCGGCCCGACCTCTACATTTACAACTTCTTCTTCAACCAGGTGCTGCGCGTCGGAAATTTCAACCAGGCGCGGTACAAGGGGATCGAGCTGGCCGTCACCAAGCGGCTGTCACGACGGTGGGAGTTGCAGGGCTCCTACACTTACTCCCGGGCAGTGGGGGAGGCGGAGGATTTTGAGTCGCGGCTCGGCAACGATCCCTCGACGGTCGAGTCGGAGTTCGGCTACCTCGAGTTCGATCAACGTCACGTGGTCAAGCTGAACGCTGTCACCTTCCTGCCCGGCGACTGGATGCTCGGCCTGTCGTCGACCTGGAGTTCGGGGCTTCCGTTCTCGACCGTGTCGCGCTTCTTCGCGCTCGACAACGTCGGATACCAGCAGTTCCGGACCCGATTCGGCCGCACCGAGCGGGTCGGAAGCGAATTCAAATTCCGGGACATGCGGCGCAACAGCCAGCGCAACCATGCTTTCTACGATATCAACATGCGGGCCCGCAAGGCGGTCGTCTTCGGCAAATACGCCGGGGCGATTTTCCTGGAGGTGTTCAACCTCCTCAACACCGACGACCTGCGTATCTTGACGATCGATCCGAACCCCGAGATCCTGATCAGCGCCGACACCGGCTTGACGGCGGGGTCGCTCCAGATCGATGGCACGCGCCGTTTCGGCCGGCGAATCCAGGTCGGCTTCCAGATCGATTTTTAGGAGCCTGTCCGGTTATGCCGCGGGAATCCTGATGAGCGGTGCCGGGCGCTGGGTGCTGTTGCTGGCGGCGGCATCGATCTCGTGGGGATCGATCCTCGTGCGGATCTGCTCCTCCGAGCCGCTCACCATCGCGTTGTACCGCGTCCTCTTCGCGACCATTCTGATCGCTCCGCTCGGCATCCCGGCTCTCCGGGCGCACCGGCCAACCGGGCGCGCGATCGCGGCGGGCGCGGGAGCCGGCCTTCTTCTCTCCCTCCATTTCGCCACCTGGATCACGTCCCTGTCCTACACGACGATCGCCGCCAGCACGTTGCTCGTCTCGACCCAGCCGGTCTTCTCAATGGTCTTTTCATGGATGCTGCTGCGGGAGAGACCCGCCGGGCGCACGTTCGCGGCGGTGGCGCTGGCGCTGGTCGGGATCGCCCTGATCACCGCGTCCGATCTGTCGTCGGGAGGGGGACGACTGACCGGCGACCTGCTGGCGCTGGCGGGGGCGGTCTTCGCGGCCGGTTATCTCGTGATCGGGCGGGCCAGTCGTGTCTCCATGCCGTTCACCGGTTACCTTTTGATCGTCAACGCCAGCGCGTCGATCGGGGCGCTCGCCCTGGCCATCGTCAGCGGTCAGAGCCTGGCGCCGCAGCGGGCTGAGATACCGTGGCTGATCCTGATGGCCCTCGTGCCCCAGTTGCTCGGACACGGAGCGCTGAACTGGGCGGTGCGACTCCTGCCGGCCTATCTCGCCAACCTGACGGTGCTGGCCGAGCCGGCCATGGCCAGCCTGTACGCCCTCCTGCTGTTCGGGGAGGTGCCGGCGCTCATGCTGATCCCCGGCGCGGTGCTGATCGCGGCAGGGGTGGCGCTGGCGTTTCGAGCGGAGTCGCGTCGATGCGACGCACCGGGCGCACTATAATCGCCGTTCCGGGCCCGGCCCGCCGAGTGGACGGGGATCGCCGGACCGGATGGAGGGGCCGTGACCGAATTGACGACGCCCCTGCGTTACGTGAAGGGGATTGGACCGCGTCGGGCCACCGAGCTGGAATCCCACGGGCTCCGTTGCGTCGAGGATTTTCTCTTTCACCTTCCGTTCCGGTACGAGGATCGCAGTCGCTTCTGGCCGATCGCGCAGCTTGCGCCCGGCGTGCGCGCCACGGTCCGGGCGCGGATCGTCACCGCCACGCTGAGGCGCACGAGGGCCCGGCGCTTCACCATCTTCGAGGCTCTGGCTGAGGACGAGAGCGGTTCGATTCGCGTCATCTTCTTCAACCAGCCCTGGTTGCGCACGCTGCTGACGCCGGGACGTCTCGTGATTCTGCACGGTCCGGCCGAGATCGCCCGCTTCGGGCGCCGCACGCTCGTCCTCCAGAGCCCGCAGTTCGAGGTCCTTGGGGAGGGTGAGGAGGAGACGATCCACGCTGGCCGGGTGGTGCCGATCCATGGCCGCCTGCCGGGACTCTCGACACGCGCGATCCGGTCGCTCCTGTACGGCCTGCTCGAATCCCTGTCTCCAGATCTCCCCGATCCTCTGCCGGAGGGGATCGCGCGCTCGCGCGGCTTCCCTTCGCGTAGCACCGCGTTTCGCGAGGTTCATTTCCCCCCCGAAACCACCGATCCGCAGATGCTGATCGACGGGCGGACGCCGGCCCACCGGCGCCTGATCTTCGAGGAGTTCTTCTTCCTGCAGCTTGGTTTCGCCCTGTCGCGGCGCGAGAACGAGGAGTGCCCCCGCCGTCCTGGCCTGCGCGTCGATGATCGAATCCGCGATCGTCTGCGCGACGCGCTGCCGTTCCATCTGACTGCGGCTCAGCGGCGGTCGCTCAAGGAGATCGCCGACGACCTGATGTCGGGCCGCCCGATGAATCGTCTCCTGCAGGGGGACGTCGGCAGCGG
>JAPUIN010000082.1 GCA_027297005.1 Acidobacteriota bacterium | reverse complement strand
CTTCCGGTTCCTGCCCGGGCGAGAGCGGCAGGTAACCGCGCGGGCGGTTGAGTTTCGTGCCTTCGCGGGCCATCTTGATCGAATAACGTGCCACCTGCGCGGCATAATTCAACTGCCAGTAAAGACGGGAATGAGCCAGGAGCCACTCCTTCACCGGGCTCTTCCGACGGGGCACCGGGACGTTGGTCAGCACGAGCTCCCCGTCCCGCAGTTTGAAGACCGGACGGATCGCTGACGACAGGTTCTCGGCGGGGTCATTCCCCACGAACACCAGCATGACCAGGTCGGGGTTGAACCGGGCGAGTTCGTTCTCGTACAGGAGCACCTCCTGGGCGGTCCCGTATCCCGGGACTCCGGCCGTGATCACTTCCGCGTTGAGCAGGTTCTCCTCCATCAGGTCGGTGAAGCACTCGCTCATCTCGACTCCCCAGCACCACACCACCGAATCACCCAGCACCAGGATCCGCTTCATTCCCTCGACGCGCTCGTATGGGTAGGCGCGATCGCGCAATCCCTGCTCGCTCTGCTCGACCCGCGCCGAGAACTCCTGTTTCCTGAACACTCCACTGCGGCCGGGGACGAGCCGCCAGCCCAGGGTTTCATCGTAGCGGCAGAAGCCGCTGATGGGATGATAAGAGATGCTCCGGAAGTCGAAAGCTCTCAGCAGGAATTCAATCGCCAGGCAGGTGACCAGCATGCTCACGACCAGCAGTGAGCCGTTGACGAACAATCCTTTGAAGCGTGAGGGGCGTTCCATCTGCATCCCTACCTCACGTCGCGGCTGGCCGAATTCCCGGAGTCGGGGAGCCGGTGGTGGAGTCCGGCCACGTGAGTGACAGCTCATCACCCCCCTCGATCGTGTGTTCCTCGCGCCAGAGTCGCGCACCCTGCTGCAGCTCGAGACGGATCGTCGCGCGGCGATCGGATCGGTTCATGATGGTCAACCCGCCCCCCAGTTCCTCGATCCGGAAGTTGCCGCCATTCATGAGGATGCCGGCTTTGTCGAGGTAGTCAGACTTTCCTCCCAATGGACGGACGCCTCGAAATGTGATGGCGAACGGGGCCATCCAGCCGGTCATCGGATCGTACCAGTCCAGTCGATCCCGGTTGCCGACGATCGCGATCGATTGATCCGATGCGTCATCTTCCCAGAGACGCACCACGTGCGGCGTCACCCCGGACGTTCGACAGGACTCGAGAAAGCGATCCTTGGAACCGACGGCGGCGAAGAACGGGTGCGGCCCCCCGAGCAGATCGCAGGCAATCTCCTCCGTCCCGTACAGGCGCCAGATGCCCTGATGCAGCTGCAGGCCGAGTGGCGCGCCGGCGTAGAGGAGCGGAAACTCGGGTCCGACATCGGAAAGCAGCCCCCGGGCCATCCTTTTGACCGCGAGCCCCATCCGTACCGCGGGATCACGCGGGTAGAGGAGACCGTAAACGACGCCCAGGATCGGAACCAGCGTCACCGCCAGCACACAGGCTGTGACCAGGGCCCGCCGGGGACCGCGGATCCACCGCATGTCGGCCAGGAAGCTGCCGGCAAGCCATGCGGAAGGGGCCACCAGGGGAAAGATCAGGTTGGAGCGCTGATGCCCGACGAGTGCGAAGATCACGACGCCGGCGAGAATCCAGCAGACCAGAAACCGGTCGAAGCGGCGGCGCGAGGGGTCGGGCGCGGGGCGTCGAATCACCCGGATGATCGCCGCGATCGTGAAGAAGCTCCAGGGAGCATAACGGGACAGGAGGTAGAAGGGAGCCGCGTAGAATCGCGTGATCGCCATTTCGCCGGCGTCACCGATAACGGCGTGTCTTAGAAGCTCACGGCCGATGACCTCTCTAATGACCTCGTCCCCGAACGCCCACCACGCGCTCAGCAGCCAGCCCAGGCTCCCCGCGGCCCAGACGAACATCCCCGGCAGCATTCCCCGCCTGAACGGGCTCGGGTGGCCGCTGCCCCGCTCCCACCAGACAGCCAGCAGGGGGGTGAAGGCGAGGATCACCCCCAGAGGGCCTTTCGTCAGGGTACTGACCAGGGCGATCGCCCAGAACAGCGTCCAGCCGCGACCGGTCTCCCAGACGCGCAACGCGGCGAGCGCGTTCAGCAGGACGATGCAACCGAACAGCGCATCCGTGCGCACGATGCCGACCATCTTGACGCCGATATGGCAGAGCAGGAACGTCGTGGCTGCGAGGAGGGCCGCCTCCCAGCCGAGCCTCCGTCGCCCGACGGTGTAAATGGTCAGCGAGGCGACCAGCATGGCCAGCAACGAGGGGAACATCCAGGCGGGACGGATGAGTCCCCCCATCGCGTGCGAAGCCACCGCGGCGATCCACGGGTGCATGGGTGGCTTGCTCGATATGCCGCCGAGCGCATCCCGCGGGCAGAGCCAGTTCCCGTTCTGCACGACGTCGGCGATGTAACTCACCGGTCTTTCCTGATCCCGTTTCCCGAGATCGTCAGGTGTGAAATAACGGATGCTGGCAAGACTGGCGTAAATGGCGAGAACGATCCCCAGGCCGATCCAGTACAGCCGACGATCGCTGGCGTGAGTAACGTTCATTTCCGTGAGACCGGTCAACCCCGAGGAGCGGCTGGATGGGAAAGAAAACGATGTGACGGGGAAGAATCGCACGAACGGGCGCCGATGGATAGAGGCTCCGACTGGCCGGGCTCGGCTCCCCCCGGCGGGACTCGACTTCGGTTCTCCGTTCGGGTAAAAATAGGCGCCATCCCGGAATGCCAGATCCTCTCGGAGAGCGTCGATGTGCGGGCTAACGGGTGTCCTTGGAAGACCGGGCATCGATCCCGAGCGGAACGAGATCGTTCGCCGGATGACCGCGACGCTTGCGCATCGAGGCCCAGATGGGGAGGGATACGCGTTCCGCGAGTCCTGCGCCCTTGGTTTCCGCCGTCTGGCGATCGTCGATCTCGATGCCCCCTCGCCCCCCTTCACGAACGAAGATGAAACGATCTGGACGGTCTGCAATGGCGAGATCTACAACGGCGCCGAGCTCCGCGCCGGTCTGGAGGCGCGTGGCCACCGTTTTCGCACCCGGGTCGATACCGAGGTCATCCCCCATCTATTCGAGGAGTACGGTCCGCAGTTCGTCCATCGCATGGACGGCATGTTCGCCTTCGCCATCTGGGACGGGCGGAGAAGGACGCTCATGCTGGGCCGGGATCGGGCGGGTGAGAAGCCGCTTTTCTACTGGCAGGGGCCGGAGCAGTTCGTCTTCGCGTCCGAGCTGCGTGCGTTGTTGGTCAATCCGCAGGTCCCCAGGGAGGTAGATCCCGTCGCGCTGCGGCGATATCTGCTGCACGATTACTTCCCCGCGCCGTTCTCGCCGATTCGGGGCATCCACAAGCTGCCCGCGGGCCACATCGCAATGGTGTCGGATGAGGGTCTCGAGATTCACCGCTACTGGGATCTCGCCGATTACTTCGGACGCGGTGCCACGGATGGGGATCCCGCAGAGATTGCCGAGGAGATCGATCGGCGGCTCGGCGTTGCGGTCCATCGTCGCGCCCGCAGCGACGTGCCAGTCGGCGTCTTTCTCTCGGGCGGCATCGACTCGTCTGCCATGCTGGCGCATCTGGCCGACCAGGTCGGACCGGGCGTGCCGGTGTTCGCGCTCGGACACGATCATCGCGACTTCGACGAGGCGAGGTTTGCCGCCCGCACGGCGCGCCATTTTCAGGCCGATTACCACGAGCTGATCCTCGGCCGTGCCGATCTCGAGGAGGGGCTGCGCCTCGTCGGCGAGGGGATGGACGAGCCGCTGGGGGACGGATCCACGATCCCGACCCACCTGCTCGCGCGCTTCGCGCGTCAGAAGGTAAAGGTAATCCTGTCCGGCGAGGGAGGGGACGAGCTGTTCGCCGGCTACCCGACCTATGCGGGGGATCGATACGCCGAGAGGTTCCGTCTTCTGCCGGCCTGGTTGCGCCGGACGCTGGGCGCGGCGGCGCGGTCCGTCTTCCCGGCCAGTATGGGGAACGTCGGCCTCGACTATCTGCTGAGCAGGTTTCTCTCGGGCGCCGAGAGAGAGCGCGTCGAGCGCCACCACTCATGGTTCGGCAGCCTGCCGCCCGAGCTCCACGCCGGCGTGCTGGCTCCGCGCGTCGCCGCGATGCTCGCTTCGGATGATCCATTCGCCTCCGCGCGGGACCGGTTGGCCGGCCGCAGCTTCCCGGATGGCCTGTCCGAGCTGCTCTACACCGACTTCACGATGTATCTACAGGATGACCTCTTAACCAAGGTCGACCGGGCGACGATGCTCGCTTCGCTCGAGGCGCGGGCGCCGTTTCTGGATCATGAGCTGGTCGAATTCGTCGCGGGTCTGCCTTCGCGCTTCAAGCTGCGCGGGACGACCGGCAAGGTCATTCTGCGCCGGGCGATGCGACACAGGCTGCCGGCAGAGATCCTGACCCGGCGCAAACGCGGGTTCAACATCCCGTTCTCGCGTTGGCTGCTCGAAGGACTCGGAGACAATTTGCTCGAGAGGTTCTCCCGTGAGCGGATCGAGTCGCGGGGGATGCTCTCGTTCTCTGGCGTGTCGCAGCTGTTGAACGAGCACCTCGCGCGCAAGACGGATCACCGTAAGGCGTTGTTCACGCTTCTGGCGCTCGATCTGTGGTGCGACCGGATCTACGGTGAGGGGGGTGCGGTCCCCATCGCCGACGTCCGGGCCCCGGAGCGCACCGCGCCGGCGCGAACGGGAGATCGGGCGCGCGATGCGGTGCCGGTGGGGAACTGGAATCCAGGGAATGACAATTCACGGCAGCCAATTCGAACGCATCATTCCGGGAGTCAAAATGACCAGAGCTGGCAGAAGATGGATCGCGGTGGCCGTCCTCACCGCGGTCGCCGGAAGCAACCCCCCGCACGCGCGGACTGATGATCTCAAAGCGGGGGCCGAGCCCGCCATCAAGGCGGTCGAGGGAAAGGTCATCGGCTGGCGTCGGGACGTGCACCAGCACCCGGAGCTGTCGAACCGGGAGGTCCGGACCGGCAGGCTCGTCGCCGATCATCTCAAGAGCCTCAATTTCGATCAGGTGAAGACCGGGATCGCCCACACCGGAGTCGTAGGGATCCTGAAGGGAGGACAGCCGGGCCCTGTGATTGCGCTGCGCGCTGACATGGACGCGCTGCCGGTTACCGAGATGACCGGGTTGCCGTTCGCGTCGAAGGCCCGCGGCGTCCACAACGGGAAGGAGGTGGGTGTGATGCACGCCTGCGGGCACGACGCCCACGTCGCCATCCTCATGGGAGCGGCTGAGGTGCTCGCCGGGATGCGCGATCAACTGCCCGGGACGATCCACTTCATCTTCCAGCCTGCTGAGGAGGGGGCGCCCCGGGGTGAGGAGGGGGGGGCCGATCTGATGGTCCGGGAAGGGGTGCTCGACGGGCCGGGACGCCCCGAGGCGATCTTCGGTCTCCACGTCACCCCGCTGCCCGCGGGAACGCTTCACGTCCGTGCCGGGCCGACGCTCGCCGCGGCGGACTGGCTCGGCATCAGGGTCGAGGGGAAACAGACGCACGGCTCGACCCCCTGGCTCGGCGTCGACCCGGTCACCGTGGCGGCCCAGATCATCACCGCGCTCCAGACGATCCCCAGCCGGCACCTGGACGTCACCAAGGCGCCGGCCGTCGTTTCGATCGGAAGGATCGAAGGAGGGAACCGCGGCAACATCATCCCGGCGGTCGTGGAGATGGAGGGGACGATCCGGACGTTCGATCCGGACATGCGGGACGATTTTCATACACGGATTCGCAGGACGGCCGAACGGATCGCGGAGATCGCCGGCGCCAGGGCGATCGTGACGATCGACGGGTACGCCCCTGTCACGAACAACTCTCACGACCTGACGGAGAAAGCGATGCCGTCGCTGCGCTG
>JAPUIN010000081.1 GCA_027297005.1 Acidobacteriota bacterium | reverse complement strand
CCTCGGGATCCTGCTCGACCTTGACGAGGGTTCGTTCCTCCGTAGTGATCTCGGGCCACGCATCCTTGGCGGCCTTCTTGGAAGCCGCGAACGCACCCGACGGAGAGACGGCCAGCAGAACGACGAATGAGCAGGACAAAGAGAAAATTTTAGAGGACCGGCGCGAACGGGCTCCGGAGCCCGGGAATGGGAACTTGGACATGCGGCACCTCCCTTGCGCGGATTCGGCAGTTCTCAAGTGGCGATTTTCTGCTATTCTAACCAATAATCGATCCCTGTCAACGACCCGAGCAGGACTCCCGGGAGGAATCCTTATGCGAACCGGTTCACGCGCGAGCTCCATCGTCGTTCTCGCCGCAATCTGGTGTCTTGCGGGGACGGCCGGAGTCGGTGCGACGACGCCGATCGAGGAAGGAGAAGACGCAATCGTTCTTGAGGAGTACATGGAAATCGACATCCGCTCCGTGAACAGCGCCACCCTGCGCTTCGGGAACCGGACGAAGATCCTGACGAAGGCCGGAGCCGAGAAGCATTCGATCGCCTCCGTGTTCTACCAGTCCGGGGTGAAGGTAAACAGCCTGCGCGGCTCGGTTACGCCACCAGCCGGCAAGCCGATCAAAATCAAGAAGAAGCAAATCGTCGACGGTACTGCTTTCGCATCCTACGTACTGTATTCCGATTCCCGCCATCGCACGATACACTTTCCCGGCGTCGTTCCCGGCGCAATCGTCGAGTACTCCTACGAGTTGTCGATTAAAAATCTCTTTTATCTGCCGCGAGTCTTCCAGCTTCAAGACGTCTTGCCGATTCGCCGCAAGACCCTCATGGTCCGGGCTCCGGACTCCTTCCCGGTGCGCCTTATCGTACGCGGGGGATCGCCCGATCACTCCACGGAGGAGAGAGACGGCGTGGTCACACGCCGCTGGAGCGTGGAGAACGTTCCATCACTCAAACCCAATCGGATGACTTTACCGGCCCTCGATCTCGTTCCGAAAATCCTGATCGCGCCGAAGGAGATCGTATGGGGCGATCACAGGATCGACGCAGAGACCTGGGGCGGCATCGGGCGATTTTACTGGGATCTGGCGCGCGATCGGATGCGCCCGACTCCGGAGGTGGAGAGTCGAGCGAAAGAGTTGACCGCCGGAACGTTGGATCCGGCGGAAAAAACCCGCCACATCTATGAGTTCGTCCAGGGGCGAGTGAACTACGTGGCGATCTCACTGGACATCGGTGGCTATCAGCCCCACCCGAGCGGAGACGTGCTGAAGTATATGTATGGAGACTGCAAGGACAAAGCAACATTGATGATCGCTATGTTGCGCTCCGTCGACCTGGAGGGGTTCCCCGTGCTCATTCGGACTCGGGATGCAGGACTCTTCGATCGCGACACCCCGGCGCTGAGCTTCAACCACGCGATCGTGGCCGTCCCATCGGAGGAGGGCTACCTCTTCATGGACCCGACTTCGGAGCAGACGCCATTCGGCGATCTGCCCTGGATCGATCAAGGAGTCCCGGTCGTCGTCGTCCGCGAAGACGGCAAGAGCGAACTGGCAGAGACTCCTCTCTTCCCACCCCATCATAATCGCCGCCATATCACCGTGACCGGACGGATCGAGCCTGACGGTGCCATGGAAGGATTCGTGACGATCGAGGCCTGGGGCCATCGCAAGGCGAATCTGATCCCGCTGCTCGATGCGCGCTCGGAGGAGCGGGAGGAGGCGCTCTCCAGCCTGATAGGCTGGCTGTCGCCCGGCGCCCGTCTGGAGTCGCAGGAGATCGACCCTCCTGCGTCTCCGGCCGATCCGCTCCGTGTCAAGGGGCGGCTCATCTTTCCCCGATTTGTCACGCGCGCCGGTTCGATAGAGATCATCTCGCCCCATGTCGCCCGCTTCCCCGACCTGACCTGGGCGGCGGCTTACAGTGGCCGCAGGCACCCGCTTTTCTTCCGCTATCTTTTTGCCAACACCGTCGAGGCGCGGCTAACGCTCCCCGCCGGCCGGACTCTCAAGAAGGTTCCCGAAAGCGGGACGATCGAGGGGCCGGGGGTCGTCTCGACGACGGAGTACGAGCTGGTGCGCGAAGGCGGCAGGAACGTTCTCATCGTGCGTCGTTCGCTCGAGATCACACGAAGGGAGATCCCGGTGGAGGAGTACGACAAACTGTACGCATTCGTGACCGCCCTCGCCCGCGAGGAGGCGCGCGCCGTCACCCTGACGCCCGAGATCTGATCGGAGGCGATCAGACTGATTACCGCTTCGCCAATCCCTCCAGAAGCGACTTGCGGTAGGCGCGCCGGCGACGACGATCAATGGTGTCGATCGCGCGCACGGCGTATTCCTGCACCGTGTAGATCTGCTTCATCACCGGCTCGTCGCGGCGGCGAGTCATGTCACCGACCGAAAACAGATCGGGGACACTCGTCTCTCCGTTCCGATCGACCAGGACATGGCGCACCTCGACCGGCGCGTCGGTTGCCTCGAGCTCGGCGCCGAGAGCCCGCGCCAGATCGTTGTAGACCCGGTGCAGCCCCATCGAGACGAACGTGAACTCGACATCGACCCGCTCCCCTCCCTCGAGCGTGAATCCCCGCAGCGTCGCGCCTTTTTCCGTGCCATGGATTTCGACGAGCTTCCCGTGGCGGATCGCCACTCCTTCGAGCTCGAGCAGGCGGTTCTTCTCGTCGTTCCAAGTCGGCTTCTCACCCGCTGACAGCAGTACCACATCCGAGTCGTAGCGCTCGCGGATCATCAGAGCCACCTCCGCGGCCTCGATCCCCGAGCCGATCACGGCGATGCGCCGGTCGCGCGTCAGATGCCCCTCGCAGCGGATGCAGTAAAGGAGGGCCTCGTGGTTGGCGTACGGGAAGACCCAATGAATCCCCGAGAGATCCCTCTCGCCGCGTTTCTTGTGGATCACCGGCTGGCGATCCATCACGCCGGTCGACAGGACGATGTTCGGGGCCTCCCAGTTGTCCCCCTTTGCGATCGTGACCCGGAAGCCACGACCCGCCTGCTTCACGTCGACGACGCGATCCTCGACCTGCAGGACGTGGTTGGCGTATTCGGAGGTGATGCGGGCGCGGGCGTTGTCGATCAGATCCTGCGTCGAGATGTGCATGTGTGCGTCCTCGATCCTCGACGCGGCATCGGGCGCCTCGGCACGCAGTATCTCGGCCGCCTTCCCCTGCACGATTGCGGGGTGGATCCCGATCATGTTGTCGATGTTCATCACGTAGGCAGCGCGGCTCGCCCTGTGGGTCGCGCGATCCCCGAGAATCCAGATGGTCCGAAGATCGTACTGGGCAGCGCGCAGCGCCGCCGCCGCACCACCGACCCCGCCACCAATGACGACCAGTTGCGGATTCTTCACGGCGCCCCTCCTCTTCGCACCTTTTTTTTACCCGCGCGGATTATACGACGGTCGCGGGCGTGCTCAGGGACAGGGGAAGTTGTTGGGCCGGACCTGGCCGTCGCCGTTGACACCGAGGATCCCCTCGATGTCGTCGACGACTCCGACGATGAGATAGGCCAGGATCTCATTCGCCAGCGGCACCGCGGGATCATCGAACGATGCCGAGGGGAGGTCCTGCAGGAAGCAGGTGCCGTAGTTCGATGCGGACAGGCCGGGAATGTTGACGCGGTAAACATTGTAACCGTTCGCGAACGGGCTTGAGGTTCCGCCGGCGGTGCCGTCCGCCGAGATGTCGAGGTCGGTGACGATCGCCGCCGCCTGCCGCCCGCCGCCGTCGGCGCGCAATTTGCCGGACCCGTAGCTGTTGTTCGGAAGGATTCCGGTGAAGCCGTCCGCACCGGCTCCCGCCAGGAGGGCCGCCTTCACCTCCGGTCCCTGGAGATCCGGGTTGATCGACAGAACAAGCGCCGCGGCGCCTGTGACATGAGGCGTCGCCATGCTGGTGCCATGGATGTCGCCGTGCACACCGTCCCGCTCGGTGAAGAGGGTGCCGCGCGTGTCGCCGACGAAACCCGCCAGGGTCGAGCCGACCCATTCACCCGGTGCCGTCAGGTCGGGCTTGAGCCGCCCGTCACGTGTCGGACCAATCCCGGAGAAGGAGGACAGCGCCCCGACCGACGCCGACCTCGGGCAGCAGGTGTTACCGCCGGTCGAGTTGACCCAGCGATCCTTGGCGACGTACGAGCCGGCCGTCAGTGCGTGGCGCGCGGTGCCGGGGATCGAGACCGACGACTCGAGGTTGAACGCCGCCATCGGGATATATCCGAATCCGATCGTCGCCTGGTTCCAGATGTGGAACGTTCCCTGGCCCGGCGGCATGATCGACGGCGTGATCCGGATCGTCCAGGTGCCGTCGTCCGGGGGGATCACCGGATCGCATCCGGGGTCGTCCAAGATCAGCATGAACACTTCGTTGTCGGCGTTGACGGGATCGGGGGCGTTGGTCGCATCGATCCAGACCGCGCCTGCGGTGGTGCAGACGATCCCTGAATCCTCCCCCGTCGCGGCGGTCACGCTCACACCGTTCGGCGCCGTCAGCTGAACGCTGAGATCGACCGCGCCTTCGTACCAGAGATCGATCCAGATCACGTCGTCCTCGACCTCGGGCCCCGGCGTGTAGGAAGGCACGATGAGAGCGTTCTGTGAGGTCACGCCCTGCACCAGCGTGGAGGTCCAGTGCATCGCGGCGCCGCCGGAGTTGCCGGCGGCGATCGCGAGTTGGGCGCCCGGTCGGCCCGGCCCGACGGCGGCGTCGATGCTCAGCTCATCCGGATCGGTCCCGTCGTGCGCGCCGATGTCGCTCCCGAGGCTCATATTCCCCACCCAGGGCTTCCCTTCCGCGGCGGCGAAATCTCGGATGAACTGTACGGCGGCCGTCAGATCACAGTCGAGGCAGAACGCCCCGACGTCATCGAAAACCCTCACCACGAGGATGTCGGCCGCGGGCGCCACACCTGCGAAGGTGCCGGCCGGGATGTCATTGCCGGTGTGGCGACCATTGCCGGCGGCGGTTCCCGTCACGTGTGTCCCGTGACCGTGACCATCGCCGGTCAACAGCGAGCCGCCTGGCTGCAGCGCCGCATCAATGACAGCCTTCGAGTAGAACGCACCGAACGCGAAACCCGAGGGCGGGCCATGGGCCGGATCGGTGAGTGTCTGATCCCAGATCCCGAGGATGCGCGACGTGCCGTCGTCGTGACGGAAATCAGGATTGGACCAGTCGATCCCGGTGTCGACGACCGCGACGATGACGCCGCCCCCCTCCGTCCCGAACTGCACGCTGGCGGCGTCCGACGCCACGTGGCTCGAGCCGGTGCTCACGTCGTTCTGCAGCCAGTAGGCGTGCGCCGCCTTCAACCAGGAGACGAACGGCAGGGCGGCGAGCCGATCGATCGCATCGACCGGCACTTTCAGGGATGCGAAGTTCCTCACGCGTCCACGGACCTCGATCCCCAGATCCTCGAGCGCTCCGCGGACGGGCGCCGTGAGGCGGGATCCCTCAAGGGTGGCGTCGTCGAACCGCGCCTTGACGAGGATCGACGGCCGATCCCTCCTGGCATCGATCTGCAGCCAGTCGGGAAGGCTGCGCAGCAGGGGCGGCGAGCTGGCAGGGACGGGCGCGCGAAAAGGGCCCTGCACGCGCGTCGTCCCGTTGACGATCCGGCGCAGGAAGGGACCCAGCTTCCGCTCCCAGGTGGGATCGCCCGGGCCTCGCACATCCCCCTGCGCCAACAGGAGCCCGGGGTTGGCGAGGAGCAGTATGAGCAGCGTTGATCGGATGGCGGCGCGGTCAGGGAGCGACATGAGGGGTAAAAGTACCGTGAGGGGCACCCTGATGCAACGAATAGATCGGTCCGGGTGGAGCCCGGCATGGAGAGGATCAGAAGGTGAAGCGGCCGCCTATCGTAATGGTGTCGATGGGGTTCGAGACATCGCCGGTGGTGTAGTGGAAGATGATCTCCCCCCGCAGGGCGAAACTGCTCAACAGCTGGATGTCGAGCCCGCCTCCCCAGTTGGCTCCCAGTTCGAGGTTGTTGGAGGTGTTGCCGTTCTCGCTCAGGCGCACGCTATAGACACCGACGCCGAATGTCAGGAACGGATTGAGAAAATTAAACCGCGCATTGAGAACGAGGTTTCCGAGCACAAAGAAGGCGTCGGCGTCGGGAAGCGCCGTCGCGCCCGCCGACGAGGTGCTCGAGTTGATCGTGACGAAACCGACCATCCCGCGATAGCTCACGTTGCGCGTCTCCTGATAATCAAACGACAGCGTCAGCGCATCGTCGGTCTCGTAGACACTCTCGTTGTGGGAGTCGGCGTAGCCGATGCTCGCCGTGAATGCCCTGTCGCCTGGCTGTTGTGCGGCGTCGGCCGGGGATGGAACCAAAATGATGGCGAGAATACACAGGGAGACGACGGTCGGCGACGTTTGCATCGCGACTCCTTAAGGGCGGCGCGAGCCGCCGTCGATCATCCCCACACAAGCCAGATGCTACCACAAGAAACTTTTTTTTGTATCCATCGAAGGGCTTGCCGTTCGCGCTTTCCCGGTGCCCCGGCCCCATTTTTCCTTGCGCCATGCCGAAAATGCAGAGCCCCATCCGCGGAATCCAATCCGGTAGGCCTTTCCCACAGAGTATCGGTCTCAAGTCCGCTCCCATCAACCGATTTGAGGTTTTCCACAGCATCTTGAGTGTCTGTGGAAATCGACCCACTACATCCTGTTCCTGCCGGTCACCTGGCTGTGGGTCCTTCGCTATCTGATTCTCAGATCTCAGGTTCTCGGGACAGCTGGCGGAAAAGATCTATTGACAAGACTTGGGGAGGTCGCAATAATCCGCCGAGTGGAGCAAAGTGGACTAAAGTGGGGTTACCAACTCACGCTCCCCGAATCACCTAGCGGCACGCGGCAATTCACCTAGGCAGCATTCGATATCGGGGGGTGGGATGTCAACGTCCTTTTTTCGGGCGCGGCGGCTCGGGCAATAGGGACGCCGCCGACCATTGGGTGGCTGAAGGATGCTGAGGGGAAACTTTCCCGCCAAGGTCGACGACAAGGGACGCCTCAAGATTCCCTCCGGCTTCCGCAGACAGATCGAGGAGCTGTACGGCCGCGAGTGTTTCCTGACCTCGCTGGACGGCGAATTCGCGCGATTGTACCCGATGCCGATCTGGATCGACATCGAGAAGAAGGTCGCGTCGCTCCCGACGATGAACCCGACGGTCACCCGTTTTCTGAACCTCGTCAACTACTACGGCCAGGCGACCGCGATGGACGAGCAGGGGAGGGTGCTCGTCCACCCGCTCCTGAGACAGAGCAGCGAGATCAAGGGGGAGGTCGCCGTGCTCGGCCAGCAGACATACCTGGACATCTGGAACCGCGAGAAGTTCGCGTCAATGCTCGCGGCAAATCCGCTGACGGAAGAAGACAGGCAGATCCTCGCTTCGCTCGGGATCTGAGGGAAACGTGCGCGTCGAGACGCCATGGAACCGGTATCCCATCGCCCCGTGCTCCTCACGGAAGCGCTGGCCGCGCTCGACTGCCGGCCCGGCGGCCTGTGGGTGGACGGTACGGTCGGGGCGGGCGGTCATGCCGAGGCGATCCTCCGCGCGACAGCGCCCGATGGTCGGCTCATCGGCTGCGACCGAGACGACGAGGCGATCGAGCGGGCCCGCAGCCGTCTCGCTCCGTTCGGAGATCGCGTTTATCTCCGACGGATCGATCACCGTGGCCTTCCCGATCTTCTCGACGGGAGCGGCTGGGGCCCGGCCGACGGGGTGCTTCTCGATCTCGGCCTCTCCTCGATACAGCTCGATGATCCGGCGCGCGGCTTCTCCTTCCGGACCGAGGGGCCTCTCGACATGAGAATGGATCGATCACAATCGACGACGGCGGCCGACCTCGTCAACTCCCTGCCGGTGGGAGAGCTGGCCCGGATCCTGAGCCGCTATGGCGAGGAACCGGCGGCGCGACGAATCTCGCGCGCCGTTGATCGCGAGCGCAGGCGCGAGCCGATCCGGACAACGGACCGGTTAGCGTCGATCGTTTCAAGCGCCGTCGGACCGTCCCGTGCGCGTCGGATCCATCCCGCCACGCGCACGTTCCAGGCGCTGCGGATCGAAGTGAACGGCGAGCTTCAGGGACTGCGCGAGCTGATCCAGGGCCTGACCGCCCGCCTGCGTCCCGGCGGGAGGATCGCCGTTATATCGTTTCACTCGCTCGAGGATCGGATCGTGAAACACACCTTCCTCGATCTCGCGGGCCGCTGCACCTGCCCGCGCGATCTGCCGGTCTGCGCCTGCGGACGGCCTGATCTGTTGAGGCCGCTCCATCGCCGCCCGATACGCCCCGGCGCGCAGGAGGAGCGCGACAACCCGCGAAGCCGCAGCGCGCGACTGCGCAGTGCCGAACGTTCCGAGCGGAGAAGCGCATGAGATCACGCGCCGGCTCGAGTCGCCTGCACCTCAACGCCCGCCTCGTGCGTGAGAAGGATCGGGCCCGTGCACGTGAATTGCGCTGGCTGTTGCTCGGCTGCGCCGCAATTGCGCTGACTCTGCTGGTCTACGTCTGGCAGCGGGTCGACTTCATCCGCATGTCGTACGAAGTGGAGGCGCTCAATAAGGAAGCGCAGGAGCAGCGGGAGTTGAACGAGGCGTTGCGCGTCGAGCGCTCGCTCCAGCGCGCGCCGGATCGGATCGAAAACCTGGCCAGGCGTCGTCTCGGGCTGACCGACCCGCCGCCGCAGGACGTGCGCCGGGTCGTCGTCATCGACGGAACAATTGACGAACTCGGTGGGCCGGTGACCCATTCCGGACAGCCCCGACCGGTGCTCGCGGCCGTCGGAGGTTTCGCTCCGATCGGGAATGATCGGGAGACCCGCCCATGATGCGTCGCCGCCCCCTCCGTGGAATGCTCCGGCGCCCGGGCCGTCGGCGCCCCCGCCGCATTCGGCGCCCCGATAGTACCAGCCCGTCCACGCGGGCCCTGCACGCCCGGTTGATCCTGCTGGTCGTCGCGATCGCCGTCGGCATGCTGTCGCTCGGGGCGCGCTGTGCCCACCTGCAGATCTTCAAGGCGCGCAGTCTCATGGATCGCGCCCGCTCGCAGCAGGAGAAGACAGTCACGCTCGATCCCTACCGGGGACCGATCCTCGATCGCAACGGGCGCGAGCTGGCGCTCAGCCTCGCGGTCGACTCGGTCTATGCCGATCCGTCGGCGATCGACGATCCAAACGACGTGGCGAAACGCCTGTCCGGCATCGTCAGGGTCAAGACCTCGACGCTGAGGAAACGGCTCCGCGATCAAAAACGCCAGTTCGTCTGGGTCATGCGGAAGATCACTCCGGAGCAGCGGGTGAAGATCGAGACCCTCGACATCAAGGGGATCGCGTTCGTGCGCGAAAGCCGGCGCTATTACCCGAAGGGAAAGCTCGCCTCGCACGTTCTCGGCGCTTGTGGCGTCGACAACCAGGGCCTCGCCGGGCTGGAGTTCTCGTTCGACCGGGCGATCCGCGGGACGCCAGGACGCATGCAGTTCCTTCAGGATGGCCACGGCGGAAAGGTCCTGGATCGCGATCGTACCGAGCCGATCCCGGGGATTGGTCTCATCCTGACGATCGACTCGAACATCCAGCACATCGCCGAGCGCGAACTCGAGGCGGCGATGAAATCCTCTTCGGCGAAGGGGGGCGCCGTCGTCGTGCTGCGGCCGCAGACCGGTGAGGTGCTGGCGATAACCAGCCGCCCGACGTTCGATCCGAACAGGTTCGGTGCCGCTTCGGCGGAGGCTCGCCGCAACCGCGCGGTGTCCAGCTTCTACGAGCCGGGATCGACCTTCAAGACGATCACCGCAGCGGCGGTGCTCGACACCGGCCGCGTCCACCCGAATGAGACGATCTGGTGTGAAAACGGATCGATCGTCGTCGCGAATCACCGATTCCGCGAGGACAGCCGCCCGTTCGGCAACCTGACTTTCACCGACGTCCTCGTGCGTTCCAGCAACGTCGGCGCCATCAAGGTCGCCCGACGCCTGGAGCCGATCGAGTTCTACGACGTCATCCGGCGCTTCGGGTTCGGAGAGGAGACCGGGATCGAGCTGCCTGGAGAGACCTGCGGCATACTGCGCGCGCCGGACGACTGGTCCGGCCTGTCGCAGGCGTCCCTGGCGATCGGGCAGGAGCTGGCCGTCACGACCCTGCAGATGGCGGCTGCCATCGGCGCCATCGCCAATGACGGCCTCTACGTCCCTCCCCGCCTCGTGCGCTCCATCATCGGACCGAGCGGCCGGCGGCTCCCCTCGAGCTCGTTCGAGACTGCAAAGCCGCATCGTGCGATCACGGCCAGCGCGGCGCGCTCGCTGCGCCACATGATGGCGTCGATCACTGCCGAGAAGGCGACCGGCAGGCGGGCGGCCGTACCCGGATATTCCGTCGGTGGGAAAACGGGGACCGCACAGAAGATTGACGAAAAGACGAAAACCTACAGCCGCACGAAGCATGTGGCCTGGTTCGTCGGGTTCACTCCGGTCGACAACTCCGCCCTCGCCATCGTCGTCATGATCGACGAGCCGAAGGGGCGTCGATTCCACGGCGGCGACGTCGCGGCTCCCGTCTTCTCGAACATCGCGCGGCGGGTTCTGCAGTACCTGAACGTGGCCCCCGATCGCGACGCGACTCTGGTCTTCGATCGTTCGACGACCGCCGCGCTGAGGACGAAACGCGGGACTCGCCGTTCGGCGCGCCCCGCACCTCCGGCCGCCGGCAGGATGATCGAGGCCACGCTCGCGAGGATGCCCGGGCGCGCGGGTCCTTTGCGGCCGCTCGCGGGAGCGGGAGCAGAGCGCAGCACGATGCCCGACCTCACCGACATGAGCATGCGCCGGGCAACCGAGACGCTCGCATCGTTGGGACTTTCATGCCGCTCCATCCATCCGGGCGGACGCGTCAAGAAACAGAAACCGGTAGCGGGGACGTCGATCGGACCGGGCGATCCCTGTTCGATCATTTACTAGGGGGCGAAATGCAGCTGCGGCTCCTGCTGGACAGCGTTCCGCAAGCGCGCCTCACCGGCGACCCGGAGATGGCGATCCGCGGGCTCGCCTACGACTCCCGCGCCGTGGAGGACGGCTTCCTCTTCGCCGCCATCCGCGGGATGGCGCGCGACGGTCACGATTTCATCCCACAGGCGATCGAGAAAGGGGCCGTGGCAATCCTCTCGTCGCGCCCCGCTACGGACGGTCCCGCCGACGTCGCCTGGGTGCAGGTGGACGACGACCGGCTCGGCCTCGCCCTGGCCGCGCGCAATTACTACGGCCGGCCCGACTCCCGCCTGACCATGCTCGGCATCACCGGGACGAACGGCAAGACGACGGTTGCGTTTCTGCTCGAGTCGGTTCTCAGGGAGGCGGGCCTGAAGCCCTCGCTCATCGGCACGGTACTGTATCGAAACGGTCGTGAAGAGCACCGCGCCCAGCGGACGACGCCCGAGTCGCTCGATCTCTACCGCCTTCTGGACCGATTCACCACCGGAGGAACGCGCTCGTGCGTGATGGAGGTGTCGTCCCACTCACTCGTTTTGCGCCGTGTCGCCGGTATCGAATTCAGGGCGGGCGTCTTCACCAACCTCACGCAGGACCATCTCGACTTTCACAAGACGATGGGAGCGTACCTCGAGGCGAAGTCGATCCTGTTCAGCGGACTCGGTTCCGATGCACTGGCGATCCTGAACACGGACGACGAGCACGCGGCGACGATCCGAGCGGCGACCCGAGCCCGCGTCGTGACCTTCGGGACGGCGCCCGGCGCCGACGTGCGGGTGGCGGACGTCCGGGCGATGACGGCTGGCACCGAGATCACTCTGCACCTGTCACGGAATCTCGATCCGGATGCGGCGGACCGACCCCTCGAGATCCGCTCGCCGCTTCTGGGACGCCCCAATGCAATGAATATCGCGGCGGCGGCCGCCACCGGGATCGGCCTCGGCCTGCCGCGCGAGGCGATCCTGCGCGGCCTGGCCGGCGTCACCGGTGTCGACGGCCGCTTCGAGCGGGTCGACGACGGCGGCCCGTTCACGGTCCTCGTCGACTACGCCCATACCGACGACGCGCTGAAGCATCTGCTGGCCGCGGTACGCGAGTGGCAGCCCCGGCGGATCATCACCGTGTTCGGATGTGGCGGGGATCGCGACCGCAGCAAGCGCCCACGGATGGGATACGCGGCCGCCTCCGGGAGCGATGTCGTCGTGGTCACATCGGATAACCCTCGTGGCGAGGATCCGCTAGCGATCATCGACGGGATCCTTCCGGGAGTGCGCGAGGGGCAGACCGGCGACCCGCTCGGCGCGCTCGACGAGAGGTGTTGCCTGACGGTGCCCGATCGGAAGGATGCGATCCACCAGGCCCTCTCCCTGGCCGAGAAAGATGATTGCGTCGTGATCGCCGGCAAGGGACACGAGACGTATCAGATTCTCGGCGACCGCACGATCCCGTTCGATGATCGTGAGGTCGCGAGAGACATGCTGCGCGCGCTCGGCCGGGAGCGTTCCGGCCGCGCGACGCGCTGACCGAGATGGCGACGCTCCGTCTCGGGGCGATCGCGGACGCCCTCGGCGGCGAGCTGACGCTCGGGAGCACCCCGCCGGCCGGGGGGGCGGAGCACGCGGTCGAGGGCTACAGCATCGATTCGCGCTCCGTGAAGCGGGGCGATCTGTTCTTCGCCCTCGTCGGGCCGCAGCACGATGGCCACCGTTTTGTGGGGGCCGCGCTCGAGGGGGGGGCCGTCGCGGTGATCGTGGGACGGGGTTCGGGCCCGTTTCCGGAAGCGCCGGCGCTCATACGTGTGCCGGACACGACGCGGGCGCTTCAGGATCTCGGAGCCCACGTCCGGAGGGTGCGGCCATTGAAGGTTGTCGGAATCACCGGTAGCGCCGGCAAGACGACGGCGAAGGAACTGACGGCAGCGGTCGTGGCCGAGCGCTACAGAGCCTACAGGAGCGAGGGAAACCTGAATAACACCTACGGGCTTCCACTCTCGCTGCTCAGGATGCCGGACGATCGCGAGGCGGCGGTGCTGGAGATGGGGATGAGCTACCACGGGGAGATCACGCGACTGGTTGAGATCGGCGATCCCGATGTCGGCGTCATTCTCAATGTTCTCCCGGTTCACCTCGAGCATTTTGGCCGTCTCGAGAAGATCGCCGAGGCGAAGGGTGAACTCTTCCGGACGATGCATGAGGACGCCGTGGCCGTGTATAACGCCGACGATCCCCCGACCGCGAAGCTCGGTCGTGCCTTCGCCGGGCGCTCGATCCCCTATAGCGTGAGCTCGAAGTCGGCCCGGATCGGCGCCGACGACATCACGGTCGAGGGGCTCGCAGGCTCTCGTTTCACGTTGCGCGTCGGGAAGGAAACCGTCCGCGCCCGGATCGGCATCCCCGGGCGTCACAACATCTACAACGCCCTGGCCGCCGCAGCGAGCGGTGACGCGCTCGGCATCGGCGCGGAAGCCGTCGCCCGCGCGATCGGCTCGGTGCAACCCGTCTCGATGCGCGGCGTTCTGCACCGCCTGAAGGACGGAATCTGTCTTCTGGACGACACCTACAACAGCAATCCCCCCGCCATGGAGCGCGTGATCGAGATTCTCGTCGAGTCGCAGCCACGTGGGCGCCGGGTGCTGGTCTCGGGTGACATGCTCGAGCTCGGCTCACACGGGCGGAAGGCTCACGCCCATCTGGGCGAGCAGGTCGCGGCAGCCGGGATCGATCTGTTCGTCGCAGTCGGTCCCCTGAGTGAGCAATCGGCCGCGGCCGCGCGCAGCGGAGGCGGAGCGATCGAGGTGCATCACTTTGCTGACTCGACGACGGCCGCCGACTTTGTCGCCACTGCATTGCGCGCCGGGGATCTCATCGTCGTCAAAGGCTCGCGCGGCACCGCCATGGAACGCGTCGTGCGGGCCGTGATGGCCTCCATTCCCCCGGACGCCAGGGGAGGAAGACAGCGATGATCTTCCACCTCCTGTATTCGCTGCACGAACAGTTGAGCATTATGAACGTCTTTCGTTACATCACATTCAGGATGGCGCTGGCCACCCTCACGGCGCTCCTGATCAGCCTTGCCCTGGGCTCCCGCCTGATTCGTCATCTGCGGGAGATCCAGATAGGGCAGCACATCAGACCCGAGGGACCTCTTTCCCACCAAAGCAAGCAAGGCACGCCTACAATGGGGGGCCTGCTGATTCTGATTGCCGTAGTGCTCCCCTCCCTCCTCTGGGCAGATCTCACCAACCCTTTCGTGTGGATGGTTCTCATATCCACTCTCCTTTACGGCGTCATCGGCTTTGCCGATGACTACCTCAAACTCGCATGGAAGAGGTCCCTCGGGCTGACTGCCTGGCAGAAGCTTCTTGCGCAATGGGTCGTCGCGCTGGGGCTCGGCTTGTTCCTGCTCTATCTCGCCGGCGATGGCCGCTACACCACCACGCTCAGCGTCCCGTTCTTTAAGACGTGGACGCCTGACATCGGCTGGGCCTACGCCCCGTGGGCGATGCTCGTGATCGTCGGATCGGCCAACGCCGTGAACCTGACCGACGGACTGGACGGCCTCGCGATCGGAACGTCGATGATCGCGTCGGGCACCTACGCGATCCTGGCGTACATCGCGGGCCACGCCACCATCGCCACCTATCTGGACGTTTCGAACGTCAAGGGGACGGGGGAGCTGGCGATCATCTGCGGCGCCATGGTCGGCGCAGCGCTCGGCTTTCTCTGGTTCAACTGCAACCCGGCCCAGATCTTCATGGGAGATGTCGGTTCGATGGCCCTGGGCGGGGCGCTGGGCACCGTGGCCGTCCTGATCAAGCAGGAGATCCTGCTCGTCTTCGTCGGCGGTCTCTTCGTCATCGAGGCGCTGTCGGTCATCCTGCAGGTCGGATCGTTCCGCCTGCGCGGCAAACGAATCTTCCGCATGGCGCCGATCCACCACCATTTCGAACTCGCGGGCTGGCCGGAGCAGAAGGTCGTGATCCGTTTCTGGATCGTCGCGATCATCTTCGCTCTGGTCGGCCTTTCGACGCTGAAGCTCCGCTAGAGGTCAATATGAAACGCCGCACGGGCACCCCTGGACCGCCGAAACTCGCGGGGGCCCGCGTCGCTGTTGTCGGCGCGGGGCGCAGCGGTCTCTCCCTGACACGATTCCTTCTATCCCGGGGTGCGTCTGTTCACCTGACCGACATCCGCTCCGCCGCTGATCTTTCGCCCGAGGTTTCGGACCTCGGGCGTCGCGGGGTCGATCTGCGCCTCGGCGGGCATGACGTCGAGCGTCTCATCGAAGCCGACCTCGTCGCGGTGAGCCCGGGCGTGCCCCTCGCCTCGCCCCCCCTGCTTGAGGCCCGGCAGCGCGGCGCCCGGCTCCTCGCCGAGGTCGAGCTCGCGGCGCGCTATCTGAAGGGGACGCTGATCGGCATCACGGGGTCGAACGGCAAGAGCACAACGACGGCGCTCACGGCGCACCTCCTCACGCACGCCGGGCTGCGTGCCACCGCGTGCGGCAATCTCGGAACACCACTCAGCGATCTGATCGAGAACGACACGGCCGGGCATTACTACGTCGTCGAGCTGTCATCGTTCCAGCTCGAGGGGATCGAGACGTTACGACCGTGGATCGGCGTGCTGCTCAACCTGAGCCCCGATCATCTCGACCGCTACCCGGACAGGTTGGCGTACTACCGTGCCAAAGCCCGGCTGTTCATGAACCAGTCCGGGACCGATCACGCCGTGCTGAACCGGGACGATCGGGAGGTCTGGAGGTTGTCGCGCTCGATCCGCGCCCGGATCCATCCGTTCAGCCGTGCCGCAAAGCCGCGGCGCGGCGCCGCGCTGGAGGGGGACCGGATCGTCCTGCGCCCCGATCGATCCGGCCGACGCATCATACCTCTCGACGCCCTGCCTCTGTTCGGACCGCACAACATCGAGAACGCCATGGCGGCGCTCCTGGTCGCCGATCTGTGCGGCGTGCCGCCCGAGCGGGCGGCCGTCGGGTTGAGCACCTTCCGGGGCCTCCCCCACCGACTGGAGAAGGTGGCGGAGATCGACGGTGTCCTCTACTACAACGACTCAAAGGCAACGAATGTCGCCGCGACTGCGAGATCGCTCGAGAGCTTCCCACGCGACGTCGTGCTGATCCTGGGAGGTCGCGATAAGGGTGGCGCGTTCGCCGATCTCCGCAGCCTGATCGGCGAGCGCGTGATGCACCTCATTCTCATGGGCGAGGCGCGGGAGGCGATCGCCTCGCAGATCGGGGCGGCGGTCCCGACAACGTCGGTGGGCACGCTGGACGAAGCGCTGCGTGCGGCCCGCGGCGTCGCGTCGCGCGGCGGTGTCGTGCTTCTTGCGCCGGGATGCGCGTCGTTCGATCAGTACGGCAGCTTCGAGGAGCGGGGCGAGGATTTCAGGCGCCGGGTGCTGGAGCACGCGGGAGGTGGAGCGCGGGGTGCGGGACGCGATCCTCTCACCCGCAAGCGGCCCCCGGCCACGGCGGCGTGACGCGATGGGACGCAAGCTCGCTTTCGACAAGACACTGTTCGTGGTGGGCGTGAGCCTGCCGCTCTTCGGCCTGGTGATGATCTACAGCGCCTCCGCCGTCATTGCCATGGAGCAGTTCGGCAGTCCGCACCATTTCCTGTTCCGCCAGGGCTTCGCGTTGCTGATCGGGCTCGCCGCGATGGGAATTGCGATGCACACCGATTACCGCAAGCTCCTGGAGCGACCATCGGTGTACCTGGTGCTGCTGGTCAGCACGGCGCTGTTGGTGTACGTCCTTTTCGCCGAGCCCCACCAGGGCGTGCATCGCTGGATCCGGCTCGGACCGATCCAGATTCAGCCGTCGGAAATCGCCAAGCTGGCGCTGGTCATGTACCTGGCTTATCAGCTGGCACGACGGGAGAAACACGTCAACGATCTCGGCCGGACCGTTCTTCCCTGCGCGGTGATGGTCGGGCAGCTGGCGCTTCTCGTCTACCTCGAGCCGGACTTGGGCACGGCCGGGCTGTACGCGCTGCTCGCGATCATCATGCTCTTTCTGGCGGGATTGAAATGGCGCTTCCTGGTCGCCGGTGCGGTGGTCGGACTCTGCGCCCTGGGGCTGATGATTCTGCAGGCACCATACCGGATTCAGCGCATTTTATCGTATCTGAATCCCGATGCTGACCCGCTCGGCGCCGGTTTTCAGATGCGTCAGTCGATCATTGCGATCGCCAGCGGCGGAGTCCGGGGGGCGAGCCTGGGCGAGAGCCGGCAGAAGCTGTTCTTCCTGCCGGAGCCGCACACCGATTTCATCTTCTCGGTGATCGCGGAGGAGCTCGGCTTCGTCGGCGCCGTGGGGATCATCGTCGCCTTCGGCGTGCTGCTCTGGCGCGGTGTGAAAGCCGCCTCCGGCGCTCCGGATCGCGGCGGCTATTACCTGGCGCTCGGCATCACCCTGGTGATCGTCCTGCAGGCCGGCATGAACATCGCCGTCGCGCTGGGGATGATCCCGACGAAGGGGGTGCCATTGCCGTTCATCAGTTACGGCGGCTCGAGCCTGGTCGTATGCCTCACCGCACTCGGAATGCTCTTGAACGTTTCACAGCATTCGTCCTGAGCGCGGCGTGGCGGCGGAGACGATCGTGGTCGCCGGGGGGGGAACCGGAGGGCACCTGTACCCCGGAATCGCCATCGCGCAGGAGTTGCAGCGCCGGCGGCCGGAGTTGAGGGTCGTCTTCGCGGCGTCCGGATCGTCGCTGGAGCGCGACATCCTGGGGCGCCAGGGTTATCCACTGCTCCCGATCGCGAGCGGCGGCGTGGTCGGAAAGTCGTTCGCACGGCGGATCGCAGGCGGGTTCAGGGCGGCGAGGGGATTCGTTCAATCGATCGGAGCGCTTCGGAGGATTCGACCGGAGATGGTGATTGGAGTCGGAGGATACGCGTCGGGGCCGATGGTGATGGCGGGGGTGCTGCTGCGTCTGCCGACCCTCGTCCACGAACAGAATTACTACCCCGGCGTGACGAACCGGATTCTCGCGCCCTGGGTGCGCCGCGTTGCCACGTCGTTTCCCGAGACCGCCGCGTATTTCGGGGGTCGTGGCACGCTGACCGGCAACCCGATCCGTCCCGAGTTCGTCAACGCCCGGCGCAAGGAGCGTGGAGAGAAATTCCATGTGCTGGTCTTCGGCGGCAGCCAGGGATCGCGGGCGATCAACGATGCCGTGATCGCCGCGCTCGGGCCCCTGCGGGAGCACCGCGGCTCGTTTCGCTTCGTGCACGGAACCGGCCCGGCCGAGCTGGAGCGTGTGCGCGCCGCCTACGCCGCGTCCGGCTTCGACGCCGACGTCCGCTCCTACATCGAGCAGATCCTCCGGGCGTACGAATCAAGCCCGGGGAACCACCGCCACTTCTGCGGCGCTTGCGGC
>JAPUIN010000080.1 GCA_027297005.1 Acidobacteriota bacterium | reverse complement strand
GGGAAACAGTCGCCAGAACTCCTTCTTGATCAGGCTTGTGACTGTGGCGCTCTTAGAGAACCCATGGTAGCGCGCGATGACCCCGAGCATCTCAAGCTCCTGATCGGTGGCCGTGAAGGTACGAATCTTCTTGCTCATGCCGACCTCAGCATATTGGGAATCACCACGGTATTTTATATCGATACTATATAGTATCTATATAATAACCGTAGTGATTCTATATCAGACGGTCGGGACGGTCAAGAGCACTCAGGTCGGTAGGATCGACGAGCTTCGGCCGGCTCAGGCCGCCGGGGCGGCCCCTTCGGGGTCTTCTCCTGCGTCATCTTCACGATCGTCGCACGGGACCGCTGCAGGTAGGGCTGCGGCGGCTTCCGCCGGCTCCGGCGCGGCCGGCGTCGGCTTCTTTCCGCAATCGTCCAGGACACCACTCGTCTTGAGGACCCTGACGAATGCGTCGACGCAATCCGGGCAGAACTGCCGCCCGGCCATTTTCTGCATCTCCCGCATGGCGAACTCGAGGGGCAGTCCGACTCGATAAGGACGTGTCGATGTCATGGCATCGAAGGCATCGGCCAGGCAGACAATGCGTGCCGCGATCGGGATCTCGCGGCCGCGGAGCCGATCCGGGTAGCCGGTGCCGTTGTACATCTCATGATGGTGTTTGATACCGGCGATGTGCTCGCTGAAAGTGTGCACCGGCCCGAGAATCTGGGCCCCGATCACCGGATGTGCCTTCACCAGTTCACGCTCTTCGGGGTTGAGGTTGGTCGGCTTGTTGAGAATCCTGTCGAGCATGCCGATTTTCCCGATGTCGTGCAGGAGGGCGACCTGCCCGATGATGTTGACTTCCTTCTTGGGCAGGCCGAGCGATCTCGCGATCAGAATGGCGAAGCGCGCGACCCGCTGGGAATGGCCCGATGTGTACCGATCCTTCGCCTCGAGAGCCACAGCGAGTGACTCGATGGTCTGAATGTAGGAGCGCTCCAGATCGTGCCGGGCTTGGTCCAGATCGCCGAGCGCTGCCGTCAGATCCCTGTTTCGATCCTTGAGGTCGACGAGCAGCCGCTCGTTGATACGCTTCATCTCCCTCTGGCTGAGAAGGGTCGTGACGGTGAATTCGACGTCCTCGGGATCCCACGGCATCGGGATGTACCGGTCGATCCCTGTGTTGTTGAAGGCGCAGACCGCTTCCTCGAGACTGGGGGTGTCCGAGAGCAGGATGCGGCCCGCAAGGGGGAATTGCGCACTAACGATCTCCAGAAAACGGGTGCCGGACATCCCCGGCATCGGATGCCGCGCGATGACGAGCTCGATGCTCGTATCCTGTTCGCTTAGACCGTGAAGGATCCCGAGCGCCTCTTCCGGGCTCCCCCCGGCGAGGACCTGGGTGTCGGGCGGAGTGACCGACTGCATCCGATCCCTGAGCTCTGAGCGGGATCGAGAGTCGTGATCGACGAGGACCAGTGTTCTGTTCATACGTGATGTCCGTCCCAAACCATGCGTCAAGTCCCCTGGGGGCAGACCTGTCGCGCCAGCATCTCACCGCAAATATGGCGCCGGCGAAGGGGTGGAACAAGGCCGCGGCGTCTCGGTTCCGAAACGGTGATCGGCCGGGGCGTGCCGGACCCCACCCTGAGGCATCCCCGGGTCCGGCGCGCCCTCAGAATCCCGCCTCGTTGACGCTGTTTCGAGCACTGATCTATACTGGTTTTCCATGTATGGCCTCTATGGCGCGCTCCTGCGTCTCGCCTGGGCGGCCGTCCTTCCTTGCCAGGTCGTGATCCCCCGGCTGACCGGTGGCGATTCTCCCCCGTGGCGCGAACGCCTCGGGCATGCCCCGGCGCCGGCCGGAGATCGGCCGGGAGGATTGTGGATTCACGCCGTCTCCGTCGGCGAGGTCCGGCTCGCCCTCTCCCTCGTCGGCAGGCTCCGCCAGGTCTTCCCCGGGCAGTCGATCCATCTGACGACCACCACGGCCACCGGCCGCGCCGTCGCCGAAGGGGCGATCGACATTCGCCCCGATTCAATCTCGACGCTGCCGATTGATCTGCCGCGCAGCATGGGGCGCCTGCTCGACCGTCTCCGGCCGAGCGGCGTTCTGATCATGGAGACCGAAATCTGGCCGAACCTTCTCAGGCTCTGCGGACGGCGGAACGTCCCGGTCGTGCTGGTGAACGGACGCATTTCGACCCGTGCCTACCCGCGCTACCGGATGGTGCGGCGATTCCTGCGACGGGTCCTCTCCGACTTCCGCCTGTTCTCAATGCAGTCACAGGAAGATGCAGACCGCATCGTCTCGCTCGGCGCACCGCGCGACCGGGTCCGTGTGACCGGCAACCTGAAGTTCGATATCGCTCCGCCCGAGGCGTCCCCTCACGCGATCAGAGCCCGCATCGGGATCGGCACCGACGAGATCCTGTTCCTCGCCGGCAGCACGGAACCGGGAGAGGAATACCCCGTGCTCGAGGCGTTCCGGATGATCCGTGGAACCTACCCCCGATCCAGACTGATCTACGTCCTGCGCCATCCCGAGGACGGGCCGCGGGCGATCGAAGTATTCCGTTCCACTGGCCTGCGGGTCGAGCGATTCCAGGATCGCCAATCGATTGACTGCGACATTCTCGTCGTTGATGTCGTGGGGCTCCTCGGCGAACTCTACGCTGCCGCTGATATCGTCTTCGTCGGTGGCAGCTTCGGCAGACGGGGCGGGCAGAACCTGATAGAGCCGGCTGCGCTCGGAAAGCCGGTCCTGTTCGGGCCGAACGTGCGGAACTTCGCGGTGGCCGCCCGGGCCCTCAGTGACGCCGGCGGCGGCTTCATGGTCGCCGACGGGCCCTCGCTCGGTGAGCGGGCGCTCGCCCTGCTCGGCGACCCGCCTGCCGCCGCGCGGGCCGGGGAGGCGGCCCGCCGCGTCATCGAAGCCCACCGCGGGGCTCTCGATCGGACCCTGTCGCTCCTCCGCGAGGAAATAATCATCTCTTCCGGAGCGGGTCCTATGCCCGCGGCACGGACATGATCGAGTGCGGGACCGCCGCCCGCTGGGCGCTCGGCGCCCCGGCCATCCTCTACGCCGCAGCGGTGCGGGCCAGGAACGCTCTCTACGATGTCGGATGGCTGTCGGCGCAGCGGCTCCCCTGTCCCGCAATCAGCATCGGCAACCTCACGGTAGGCGGCACCGGGAAGACTCCCCTCTGCTCTCATCTGGCCGGCTTCCTGTCCGACGCCGGGTACCGAACGGCGGTCCTGAGCCGTGGGTACCGGCGCGAGGGCGGACCCGCCCCCAGGCTCGTCTCGGATGGTCACCGCCTCCTGGCCGAGGTTGCCGTTTCGGGTGACGAACCTTATCTGATCGCACGTGACAATCCATCGGTCGCCGTCGCCGTAGGCGCCAATCGGGTTGAGGCGGCGAGATGTCTCACGAACGTCCTCACCCCTGAGGTGATCCTGCTCGATGACGCGTTCCAGCACAGGCGCATCATGCGTGACGTCGACCTGCTTCTCGTGGACGGCAGCGACCCATTCGGAAATGGTAGAATGCTGCCGCTCGGGCCCCTCCGCGAGCCGATCGAGGCAGTGCGACGTGCCGACGCGCTCGTGATCACAAGGTCGGCGGGGCGTGTGCCGGCTGCTCTCGCGTCTATCCTGGAGCGCCATCATTCGCACCCCACCGTCTTTCATGTCCGCATCGAGCCACGGGGGTTTCTGCGATCCGACGGGGAAGCGCTCGCGCCGGTGGCGCTCAAGGGCCTCTCGGCCTACGCCTTCTCAGGCATTGCCCGCCCCGAGCGCTTCGAAGCCCAACTCGACGATCTGGGGCTCCGTGTCGCAGGGACGCGGCGTTTTCGCGATCACCATCGCTACCGGTCGCGCGATCTCGAGGAGATTGCCCGATCGGCGCGCGAGCTCCGCGCGGACGTGCTCGTGACGACCGACAAGGATTTCGTCCGGATCGATCACTGGCCGTCTGGCGCGCCCACGCCCTACGCACTGGCGCTGCAGGTCATCTTCCCGCACGGATCCGATCTCCCCTCCTGGCTCCTCGATCGGTTGAACGATCTGCGCGTCGGTCGAGATACGGGACGCCCGGCATGAAGCCGAAGCGACGCGGCGCCGATTCGCTCATCCTGTATGTCGCGGCGCGCACTGCCCTGGCGGCCCTGGCCCTCCTGCCGCGGCGCGCGGGTTTGGCGTTCGGCCGCCTGCTCGGACTGCTTTACTACCGGTGCTCATCCCGCCTCCGCAGCATTACTAACGCGAACCTGCGCCGCGCGTTCGGTGACTCGCTTGACGATGCCGGGCGCGCACGGATCGCCCGCACGGCGTTCGCGCATCTCGGCATGATCTGTGTGGACGCGGCCTACTTTCCACGCCTGCTCCAACGACCGACCGTGCGGATCGCCGTTTACGAGGGGGAGGAACACCTCAAAGAAGCGGCGGCCGACGGGCGCGGTGTTCTTGTCTTCTCGGGTCATTTCGGTCACTGGGAATTGGTGGCTCTTCTACAGCATCGCCTCGGTTACCCGATGTCGATGGTCGTCCGTCCGCTCGACAACCCGTGGCTTGACAGCCTGCTGGTGCGAGTGCGTTGCCTGGGGGGAAACACGCTCCTCCCGAAGCGCCATGCCGCCAGAGGGATCCTGCGTGCCCTTCGAGACGGACGCGCCGTCGCCATCCTGATCGATCAGAACGTGCGGGGCGACGCCGGGGTGTTTGTTGATTTTTTCGGACACTCGGCCTCGACCACTCCGTCGCTCGCGACCTTCGCCTTCAAGAGCGGCGCCCCGATCGTTCCCGTGTTCTCCTACCCGCTTCCCGACGGCCGCCTCCTGATCCGTTACAGGCCGGCCCTGCGGCCGGTTCGGCGGGGCACGCTCCAGGAGGACATCGTGACGGTCATGCAGGAATGCACTCGCCTGCTGGAGAACGAGGTGCGTGAGCGGCCCGACTGCTGGCTCTGGATGCACAATCGCTGGCGCACCCGACCACGGGCGGACAACGCCGCCCTGCCCCCCTCGGCCCCGCGATCGCCCGCCGGATCGTCGACCACTTCGACGATCTCCCGCCTCAGGTCGGCGGCATCATGAGTCGCAGGGCGATCTTCATCGACCGCGACGGCACGATCAGCGAGGAGGTCGGATACGTCAATCATCTGTCCCGCTATCGACTGCTGCCGCGAAGCGCCGAGGCGCTTCGGCTCGCGCGGCAGGCGGGGTATCTGACGGTGATGGTGACGAACCAGGCCGGTGTGGCGCGCGGTTATTTCCCGGAATCGCTCGTTCTCGAAGTCCACGAAAAGCTGGTCGGTCTGCTGCGCGAGGCCGGTGCCGAACTTGACGGGATTTATTACTGTCCCCATCATCCCCACGAGGGCGCCCCGCCATACCGTCAACAGTGCGGTTGCCGCAAGCCACTTCCGGGGTTGATCGAGCGCGCGATCAAGGATCTCGAGATTGATCCGGAGGTCTCGTACATCGTCGGCGATAGCTGGATCGACATCGAGGCGGGCGGCCGGGCCGGCATGCAGGGCGTCCTCGTCCTGACCGGGTACGGTCGCGGCCTCCTCGAACACCAGAAGGAACGCCTGACCACGAAGCCGGCACATGTTGCCACGGATCTCCTGGAGGCCGTCCGGTGGATTATCGAACGCGAGGAGTCGGGGACCGGCCCTTCCACAACCATGGATCGGGAGGCAGGTCGATGACACGCGGGACCGGGGGATCCGGGAGAGACCGGCGGACGGCGGGCGGTTCGCGTCCGGGGCGCGAGGAACTGCTGGAGGGGATCGCGCGCATGGAAGGGGTGTCCGTCCTCGTCGTCGGCGATCTCGTCCTCGACGAGTTCGAGTACGGTGAGATCGGCCGGGTATCCCGTGAGGCTCCCGTTTTGATTCTCAATCACCGGCGGACCGATCGGCTCCCCGGGGGAGGCGCCAATGCCGCCGCCAACATCATCGCGCTCGGAGGGCGGGCCGCCGTCGTCGGGCGGCTCGGTCCCGATGAAGCAGGGACGCATCTTTCGCACCTCCTGGAATCGCTCGGTGTCGACATCTCGGGGCTGTGGCGGGACGATCGTTACCGGACGCCGCTCAAGCGCCGTATTCTCGCGGGTAGCCCACACGCCACCAAGCAGCAGATCGTCCGCGTCGATCGAGGCGGCGGCCCGGAGGTTCTGGCCGACGATTCGCGGTTCCGGGCCGCGCTCAAGGCGGCGACCGCGGGCGCGCGCGGAGCACTCGTGTCCGACTACGGCCTCGGTCTGCTGAACCCGGCGAGTATTCCGATGGTCACAGAGACCGTCGGGGAGGCACGGATTCCGATGTTCATCGATTCCCGTGCCCAGCTCAGACAGTTCCGCGGCGTGACCGCCGCCACGCCGAACCTGCAGGAGGCTGAGTCGGCCCTTGGAGAACCGATCGGTGAGGATGCAGCTCTACTGCAACGCGCCGCCGGCATCGTGCGCGATGCCATCGGCGCCGAAGCGGTGGTGATTACCCGCGGAAGCTACGGTATGTCCCTGTTCGCTGATACCCGGGATCCGATACACATTCCCGTCTACGGCACCGATGAGGTCGCGGATGTCACCGGAGCCGGCGATACGGTGATCAGCACCTTCACCCTCGCCGCCCTCTCGGGGAGTAACTACCACGAGGCGGCGCTGCTCGCAAACTACGCCGGGGGGATCGTCGTGATGAAACGCGGCACTGCCACCGTCGGCCGAGATGAGTTGCGCCGCGCCGTGGAGGGCGATCCCACCCTCGGCCGCCGTACGTGATCACTCTCGCGGCGCTCAAGAGGCGCCTCGAACGTCTCAGGCGCCAACATCCAGCGCCGCGCGTCGTGCTCGCCAACGGCCTGTTCGATCCGCTGCACGTCGGTCACGTGCGTTACCTCAGAGGCGCCCGCCGGTTCGGCGACCTGTTGATCGTCGCGATCAATGACGATCGTTCGGCGCGCCTCCTGCGCGGTCCCGGCCGTCCTCTGGTCCCTGCCCGCGACC
Organism: Acidobacteriota bacterium; assembly: GCA_027297005.1. Next base: position 9,437 of record JAPUIN010000080.1, on the reverse strand, counting down.
GCGCCAGGCTCGTCGCGGCGATCGAGGGGGTCGACGTCGTCGTCCCGTTCTCCGGCCCGACGGTTGCCCCGGTGCTGGAGATGCTCCGCCCCGAGATCCACTGCAAGGGGACCGATTACACTCCCGCGACCGTCCCCGAGCGCGACGTGGTGAGGCGCTACGGCGGTTGCGTGCGGATCGCGGGGGATCGCAAGCGACACGCCTCCACCGACCTGATCGCGCGATTGCGTCGCCCGGTCCGGAGCCGGCGCCGCCCTGGGGGGAAAAAAAGAGGAGCCTGATGGCTCCTCGTCAATTCTCCACCGCTTTGGGCGGCGCGGGTGCTTCTCAGCCCTTCTTTTTCTTTTTCTCTGGAACTTCCTCCGATTCGGCAGGTGGCGCTTCCGCGGCTTCGGTCGCGGCGGCCTCTTCCACCTCACGCTCCTTCGCCGCTTCCTTGCGGTTGCGCCGGGCTTTTTTCTCTTCCTTGTGTTTCTTGAATGTCGGCTCCGACCCGATCAATTCGACGATCGCCATGTCGGCGCCGTCACCGGGACGGGGATTAAGATGCAGCGTCCGCGTGTATCCTCCCGGACGGGTCGCGAACCGTGGCGCCAAGGTGCCGAAAAGCTTCTTGACGACTTCCTTATCGCTGATATCCCGCAGCACCCGCCTCCGCGAGTGCAGATCGTCACGACGGGCCATCGTGATCAGTCTCTCGGCGAAGGGCCTCAGTTCCTTGGCCTTCGGCAGCGTCGTCTTGATCCTCTCGTGCCTGAAGAGCGCCGTGGTGAGATTGCGCAGGAGCGCGCGGCGATGGCTGGATGTACGGCCCAGCTTCCTCAGGCCTCCCTTGTGGCGCATGGGCCCCTCACTCCTCCGTGGGTTGCAAGATGTGGTCGACCTGCATACCGAGCGACAGACCCATCCCGGCGAGCAATTCCTTAATCTCGTTGAGCGATTTGCGGCCGAAGTTCTTCGTCTTCAGCATGTCTGCCTCGGTGTGCTGAACCAGATCTGCGATCGACTTGATCTCGGCGTTCTTGAGGCAGTTGTAGGAGCGCACCGACAGCTCCAGTTCCTCGATCGAACGCATGAGATTCTCGCGCAGATGCTCCTTCTCACGATCGATGGCCTGGTCATCCATCTCCGGCACTTCCTCAAAGTTGATGAAGATGGACAAGTGATCCTTGAGCAGCTTGCTGGCCAGGGCCATCGCGCTCTCCGGACTCGCCGTGCCGTTGGTCCAGACTTCCATGGTCAGCTTGTCGTAGTCCGTGGTCTGACCAAGGCGGGCGTCCTCGACGACGTAGCTCACTTTCCTCACCGGCGAATGAACGGAGTCGATCGGGATGTAACCGATCGCCAGGTCGGTGTCGTAATTCCGATCCGCCGAAATATACCCCCGGCCCGGCTTCACGCGTAGCTCCATGTTCAGCCGGCCCTCCTCCGACAGCGTCGCTATGTGCACGTCGGAGTCGAGGATCTCCACGTTGGGGTTGCTCTCAATGTGACCCGACTTGACCTCCATGGCCCCCTCGGCCCGCAAGTAGATGGTCTCAGGGTGGCTGACGTTGATCTTGATCGGAATCTGTTTCAGATTGAGGATCAAATCGATGGTGTCCTCGAGCACGCCGGGAACGGAGCTGAATTCGTGCAGGATGCCGTCGATTTTGACGGCAGTGATCGCTGCCCCCTCCACGGAGGAGAGCAGAACCCGTCTCAAGGCATTACCGATGGTGGTCCCGAAGCCCCTTTCGAAGGGCTGGGCCCAGAACTTTCCGTAGTGCGGGGTGAGCGACTCGGGGTCACACTCGAGGCGCTTCGGCCTCTGGAATCCTTTCCACAGCATCAGGGCACTCCTCCTCAGGATGACCCCTGCCGGGGATCCTCCCTCTCAAATTACTTGCTGTACAACTCGACGATCAACTGTTCCTGGATCGGCATGGTGATCAGATCACGGGTGGGCAGCCCCGTCACCGTACCCTGGAAATTATCGAGATCCGCCGCCAACCACGGCGGAATTCCCCGTCCGTGCGCAGCGTCCAGCGACGCCTGCACGCCCGCGTTCTTCTTCATTCCATCCTTGAGGCTGATGGTCTGGCCCGGTTTCACGAGGAATGAAGGGATATCGACCTTTCTCCCATCGACCTTGATGTGGCCGTGCGCAACGATCTGACGCGCCTGCGCCCGCGAACCGGCGAAGCCCAGGCGATAGACGGTATTGTCCAGCCGCCGTTCGAGGTTAATTAGAAGCAGCTCGCCTGTGATCCCCTTCTTCCGACTCGCCGCCTGAAAGGTCAGACGGAATTGATTCTCGAGGAGCCCGTACATGCGCTTCACCTTTTGCTTCTCTCTCAGCTGGATGCCATACGCCTGCATCTTCCTGGCACGTCTCTTGCCGTGCACCCCGGGCACATAGTTGCGCTTTTCGATGGCGCACTTCTCCGTGAAGCAGCGATTCCCCTTCAGGAACAGCTTCATCCCCTCGCGGCGGCACAGCCGGCAGACCGAACCTCGTATCCTTGCCACTCTCTCTCCTTCTCTCAGGTCCGCCGGCGTTTCGACGGCCGACATCCGTTGTGCGGGATCGGGGTGACATCCTTGATCGATTTGATCTCGAGCCCGATCGCCTGCATCGCCCGGATTGACGATTCTCGTCCCGATCCCGGCCCCTTCACCCTGACCTCCACCTGCCGCACGCCGTGTTCCTTGGCGGCGTTCCCCGCCGTCTGCGCCGCGAGCTGCGCGGCGAACGGGGTGCCCTTGCGTGAGCCCTTAAAGCCGACACATCCGGCCGAAGACCACGACAGCACGTTCCCCGCCTGATCGCTGATTGTGATCACGGTATTGTTGAACGTCGCGTGGATATGGGCGATGGCAAAGGGGATGTTTTTCTTGTCCTTCCTCCTCCCCGTGCGCGCGGGCGCGGCTGGCGCCGCGGCCCCGGCCGCAACCTTTGCCTCTTTGGGAGCCTCCTCCGCCTTCGCCTGCTTCTCCACAGGGCCCGGCGCTTCGGCGACCGTCCCCTTCTCGGCCGGCGTCCCGCCCGCTGACGCCGCTTTCACCTCCGGCGCGCTCCCGGACGATGGGGCTCTGGCTGTCGCCTTACCCGGCTTATCGGCGTTGGCGGATTTTTCCGCGTCATCCCCTCCCGCCGCGGCCCCCTTCTTTTCCTTTTCGTCTCCCATCGTGTCCTCGTTTCCCTTATGTAGAGTCAACCCGCCGTTCGAACTAGCCCTTCTTTCCCACCGGGGCTTTTTTCTTGCCGGCGACGGTCTTGCGCGGTCCCTTGCGGGTGCGCGCGTTTGTATGCGTCCTCTGGCCGCGAGTCGGCAGGTTGCGTCGGTGCCGCAGGCCCTTATAGCTGCCGATATCGATCAACCGCTTGATGTCCATCTGGACGTTCTGGCGGAGGTCCCCCTCGACGAAACCTTCCTCCTGGATGATGTCCCGGATGCGCCGCACCTCGTCCTCGGCAAGGTCCTTGACTTTCATGTCCCTGCTGACGGTCGCTTTCTCGAGAATGCGATTGCTGCGCGACCGTCCGATCCCGTGGATGTAGGTCAGCGCGATCTCTATTCTCTTGTTCTGCGGCAGGTCGATACCGGAAATGCGAGCCACGACAAACCTCCTATCCCTGGCGCTGCTTGTGCTTGGGGTTCTCGCAAAGAACCCGGATCACCCCGCGCCTTTTGATCACCTTGCACTTGTCACACATTTTTCTGACCGACGCTCTCACCTTCACGATCCCATTCCTCCGACCGCTGGCTCATTTATAGCGGTAGACAATGCGTCCTCGCGACAGATCGTACGGGGACAACTCCACGAGGACCCGATCCCCTCTCAGAATGCGGATGAAGTGCTTCCGCATCTTTCCCGAAATATGGGCCAGAACCAGGTGTTCATTGTCGAGCTGCACCTTGAACATCGCGTTCGGCAGCGGCTCGACGACGGTCGCCTCGACTTGAATCGCATCATCCTTCGGCACCCCCTAGACCTCCAACTCGCCGCCGAGCACGAACGGCCCGTCGGCCGTGATCGCCACAGAGCGCTCGAAATGTGCCGACAGGGAGTGGTCGACCGTCGAGGCCGTCCATCCGTCGGAGTGGACCCGAACGGCAGCCTCCCCGCAATTGACCATCGGCTCGATCGCCAGGACCAGGCCCTCCTTCAGGACCGGTCCCGCTCCCGGCTCACCGTAGTTCGGGAGCTGGGGATCCTCGTGCAACGAGGTGCCGATTCCGTGACCGACGAACTCCCGCACCACCGAAAACCCTTCCGATTCGACGCGGCGCTGTACCGACGCCGAGATATCAGACAGCCGGTTCCCGGGCCGGGCGGCATTGATCCCCTCCATCAACGACTCCCGCGTCACCCGCAGAAGCTTTCCGGCATCGGTGGAGATCCGACCGACCGGCACCGTGACCGCCGAGTCCCCGAAGTATCCATCGAGGACGACCCCAAAGTCGAGCCCGACGATGTCCCCCTCGGCGAGGACCTTTTCATCCGAGGGGATACCATGCACGACCTCTTCGTTGACGGAGGCGCACAGCACCCTGGGAAACCCACGATACCCCTTGAAGGCCGGCTTGACTCCTGCTTCCCGGCACATCCGCTCGGCCGTCCGATCGAGGTCCAGGGTGGTGACCCCCGGACGGATCTGACGGGACAGCTCGGAGAGGATCTGAATGACGATCCGATTGCAGCGATCCATCGTCTGAATCTCGTCCCGCGATTTGTAAATGATCACACGCCCGGCCCCGGTAACCCGGCCGCGATCCGCGCATACACTTCCTCCGGCTGTCCTGTCCCGTCGACCGTCAGCAGGAGATTAGCGGCGCCGTAACGCCCGAGAAGAGGCGCCGTCTCCGCGGCGTAGGTCCTCAACCGATGTCCGATCGCCTCCTCCGTATCATCGGCCCGCTGTACCAGCTTCGCACCGCAGCCATCACAGATCGTCCCTTGGCGCGAAGGGCTGAACTGCACGTGAAACGTCTTGCCGCAGGCCGCGCAGATTCTCCGGCCCACCAGTCGAACGATAATCTCCTCTTCCGGCACTTCGACGTTGATCACCCGATCCAAAACCTCTCCCCTGCGCTTCAGTATCGCGTCCAGCCTGTCCGCCTGCCTGACAGTCCGGGGAAACCCATCCAGAAGAAAACCGGCTTTTGTATCGGCACGGTCGAGCCTCTCCTCGATCAGGTCTCCCACGACGTCATCAGAAACAAGGCCGCCCTGCTCAACGATAGTGCGGGCCTTCAGGCCGGCCGTCGTTCCTTCCCGGATCGCCGCCCTCAACATATCGCCGGTCGAGATATGCGCGATCCCCAACCGCTTCCGAATCTCAACCGCCTGCGTCCCCTTTCCCACGCCGGGTGCCCCGAACAGAACCAACCGGATGCCCCTCTCTCCCGGAGAGACCATACGATCAACCGCGCCGCCCGCGGATCCGACTGCCTTTGAGGAACCCGTCGTAGTGCCGCATGATCAACTGCGACTCCACCTGCTGAATCGTGTCCATCGCGACACCGACAACGATCAGCAGCGAGGTTCCGCCGAAATAGAACTTCAGTCCCAGCCCCTGCGTCAGAAAATCGGGCACGATCCGATCGATCGTCGGGCCGACCCAGGGCAGCGCCTGCACATTCAGACCGCTGATCAGCACCTGGGGAAGCAGAGCGATCAGGGCCAGGTAGATCGACCCGACGAAAGTCAGCCGGGTCAGGATGTCGTCCAGGTAGTCGGCCGTCCGGCGACCCGGCCGGATTCCTGGAATGAATCCGCCGAATTTCTTCATGTTGTCGGCAACGTCCATCGGGTTGAAGATGATCGAAACATAAAAGTAGCAGAAGAAAATGATGGCGCTAAAGTAGAGCAGGTAATTGAGCGGCATGCTGTAATCAAGCTGCCTGTAGAGGGTGTCCCATCCTGGTTTCTCCTGCAGGCCAAGCCACTGCATGATGGTCAACGGGAAGGCCAGGAGGGACGACGCGAAGATGACCGGAATGACACCACCGGTGTTGAGCCGCAACGGCATGTGGGTCTGCATCCCCCCGTACATCCGGCGGCCGACCACGCGGCGCGCGTACTGGACGGGGATTCGTCTCTGCGCCCTCTCAACCCACACGATCACAGCAATGATTCCGATCATCGAGACCAGCAGAAGGAGAACGGTCAGAATATTCATGCTGCCAGTCACCACGTCCTGATAGAGCGTAATAATGGCCGACGGCAGACCGGACACGATCCCGGCGAAAATGATGAGCGAGATGCCATTGCCGACTCCGCGTTCGGAAATCTGCTCGCCGATCCACATGATGAACGCCGTTCCGGTCGTCAGGGTCAGCACGGTCATCAGTCGGAAGCTCCACCCGGGAACGCCGACGATGCCGCCTCCTTCTGCCCCGCCCATGCTCTCGAGCCAGACCGCGATCCCGAACGACTGGATGAACGCCAGCACGATCGTGCCGTACCGGGTGTACTGCGTGATCTTCCTCCGCCCGACCTCCCCTTCCTTGGAGAGCTTCTCGAGGTAGGGCCAGACCACCGTGAGAAGCTGCAGAATGATCGAGGCGGAGATGTACGGCATGATTCCGAGCGCAAAGATCGTCAACCGGCTCAGGTTCCCTCCCGAGAACAGGTCGAGAAATCCGAGCAGGCCGCCACCCTGCTGCCGGAAGAACGACTCCAGCGCGTTGAAGTTGATCCCAGGCACGGGGATGTGGCCACCCACACGGTACACCGTGAGCATGAGGAAGGTGAAGATGACCCGTTTCCTCAGATCGGGGATACTGAAGATATTCTTGATTGCGTCGATCATGCGTTCTCGGGTACTCGCCGGCCGGCTTTCGGGTCGATGATTTCGGCCCGCCCGCCGGCCTTACTGATTTTGTCCATCGCCGAGCGGCTGAACCGATGGGCCTTCACGACGATCGCCTTGCTCAGCTCGCCGGAGCCAAGAATCTTGATCCCGTCCTTGATCCGGCGCACGTACCCTTCGCGCAGCAGGACTTCCGGAGTGATCTCACCTTCGAGATCCGCCAGATCCCCCACGTTCACAATGGAGAATTCTCGGCGGAATATGTTCGTGAAGCCGCGCTTCGGGATGCGGCGGTGCAGCGGCATCTGCCCGCCCTCGAAGCCGAAGTACTGCTTCCGGCCCGACCTCGAGCGCTGTCCCTTGTGACCGCGCGTCGCTGTCTTTCCGTGTCCCGAGCCGGGGCCTCGACCGATCCGTTTTGGCTTGCGCCGCGATCCGGGCGCCGGTGACAGATTGGACAGGTCGAGCTTCTTAGCCATCTCAGGACTCCACGATCCTGGCCAGATGCCGGATCGCCCGCACCATCCCCCGCACCGCGGGGTTGTCGGGCCTCTCCACGCGATGATGCGGATGACGCAGGCCGAGGGCGCGCAGGACCCTCTTGTGCCGCATCATGCAGCCAATGCCGCTGACGTACTGCTCGATAATCAACCGTCCGCCACCCCGTCCCTTCCCGCGGGGAGCCTCAGGCGTCATGGACGGGGACGCGGGAGACGGCTTGCGCGGCCGCGATCCGTGCGCAGCGGGCGCCCCCTTTCTGGGCCCGGTTCCGGGCTCCGCCGGCTTGCGACCCGAGATCCCGGTGCGATCGCTAGGCATGAACCACATCGCCCGGCATCTTGCGCCTCCGGAGCTCCACCTCGGGATCCTTGAGCTGTGCCAGTCCGTTGAACGTCGCCTTCACGACGTTCTGCGGGTTCGTCGTCCCGAGCGATTTTGTCAGAATGTCCAGGATCCCGGCCGATTCGACCACCGCGCGCACGGGTCCACCGGCGATGACCCCGGTCCCCGGCGATGCCGGCTTGAGGAGCACCCGGCCGGCGCCGAAAACACCCAGCACGGTGTGCGGTATCGTCGTTCCCTTCAATGGGATCCGGATCAGGTTCCGCTTGGCGCGATCGATCCCCTTGGTGATCGCCGAGGGAACCTCCTTCGCCTTGCCGTTGCCGAAACCGACGTGGCCGCGACCGTCCCCGACAACCACGAGCGCCGTGAACCGGAAGTTCTTGCCGCCCTTGACGACCTTGGTCACGCGGTTGATATGGACGACCTGATCCTTCAGATCCAGACTGTCCGATTTAATTTTCTTGATCTTGTTCACGCCTTCCCTCTGCGCGATTCCCGCGCCATTCAGCTCTTAGAACTCGAGGCCCTCGGTGCGCGCCGCATCTGCGACCGCCTTGACGCGTCCGTGGTAGAGATACCCGCCACGATCGAAAACCACCTTCGCGAACCCCTTTTCCTTGAGGCGCTCGGCAATGAGCTTCCCGATGGTCTGGGCGGTCCCGACGTTTCCCGTCGCCCCCTGACCTTTCTTGGTGAACTCCCTGCTCGAAGCGGAGGCCAGGGTCACTCCGGCCACATCATCGATCGCCTGCACCGAGATGTGCCGGACGCTACGGTGAACGCACAGGCGCGGTCGCGCCGCCGTTCCCTTGACCCTCGACCTCACCCTCGCGTGGCGTCTCTCCCGCGCCCGTGCCCGATCGTGCTCATGAACCATCGTTTATGCCCCGGCTTTGGCGGTCTTGCCCGCCTTCTTTCGTACCGTCTCGTCCTTGTAGCGGATCCCCTTCCCCTTGTATGGCTCCGGGGGCCGCAGGCCGCGAATGTTCGCAGCTGCCTGGCCGACCTGCTGGAGATTCGCGCCGCTCACGGTGAGGCGCGTCTGCTTCTCGATCTTGATTTCGATCCCGTCCGGGATCGGATACACGACCGGGTGGGAATACCCGAGCGCCAGCTGCAGAATGCCACCCTGGATCTGCGCGCGATAGCCAATTCCGACGATCTCTAGCTCCCGAGTGAACCCCTCGCTAACGCCCTTCACCGCGTTGGCAACCAGGGCGCGCGTCAGCCCGTGCAGAGCTCGCATCTGGCGGCTGTCGTTCTTACGGGTGAACGTCGCCACGTTGTCCTGAACCGTGCAGGTGATCCCCTCCGGGAGGGGATTCCGGATCGCCACCTTTCCCTTTTCCACCACAATGCCCGATCCGTCGACCTTGACGTTCACGCCGCTCGGAATCGCGATCGGAAGCCTCCCCACCCGCGACATCTCTCCCTCCTCACCACACGTTACAGACGATCTCGCCTCCGACCCGCGATTTGCGGGCTTCGCGTCCGGTCATCAGACCGCGCGATGTCGAGACGATGTTCATCCCGATTCCCCCGAGGACCCTCGGGATCTCACCATGCCCCGTATAGACGCGCTTGCCCGGGCGGCTCACCATGGTCAAGCCCGAAATCAAGGGCCTTCCCTCGTCATCGTAACGGAGCGTAATCCGGATCACCGGGTATTTGCCCTTCTGAACCACCTCGACGTTCGAAATGTACCCTTCGCGCTTAAGGATCCCGGCCATCCCCAGCTTCATCTTCGAATTGGGTACATCCAAGCGTGAGTGTCCCGCCCGAACCGCAT